>CAJLFL010000176.1 GCA_905205855.1 uncultured Eubacteriales bacterium
CATTAACATACGACAAGCCGTATATTTCTTCTAAACCCAGAAATCATGACAGTTTTGCATTTGTTACGGACGGAACGCTTTTATATGAAAAACAAGGGAAGACTGTTCAGATAAAGAAGGGGCAGGTTGCATATATAGCGAAGGGATCAATAGACAAAAGCAGTGCGGGCTTCTGCAATTCTGTTTCATATATTGCTGTCAATTTTAATTTTGATGAACATGCTGCTCCGTCAAGTCATAATTTACCTTTCAAAACTGTTTGTTCCGCCCGAAATGCATATCAATATGAAAAGTTATTTCAAAAGGCCATTGATGAGTATAGCCTCAATTTGCCCGGATCCGAAATGATATGTAATGGAATTTTAAGTCAAATAATAGGATTGCTTTATAATGACCTTGCCTTTGACAGCATCAATTATAAAATGGCGAATAAAATTGCACTTGCACTTGATTATTTGAATCAGAATTATAACCGCTCAGATTTAAAAATAAGCGAATTGGCGGAAACAATAGGGATAAGCGAAAAACATTTCAGACGTTTATTTTTTGATATATACAATAAGAAACCGCATGAGTTTTTAAGGGATTTTCGTTTGAATAAAGCTGAATTGCTAATTCTGAATACTTCAAAACAAATTTCAGAGATTGCAGTTCAATGCGGTTTTTCAGATGTGTACTCATTTAGCCATTGTTTCAAAAAAAGCTATGGAGTTTCACCAACAGATTACAGAAAAACTCAGACCTATATTGGATATAGTGAATAAAGTTTGCAGATGTATAAGAACGCATAAAAAGAAAATGGAGCAGTTCCACAAGTTGAAACTACTCCGTAAAATTCTTTATGTGGCTGTTTACACCGCATTTATTTTATGCCTATATCTTTTCTGTAATGCATATCCTTAAAAGAAATCAAGTCTACATATTCGTATGCCTTTTTGATTGCACTGTCAAGATTATCGCCCACAGCAGTAACACCGAGAACACGTCCGCCGTTGGTTTTAAATGTACCGTCATTATAGGTTGTGCCGGCATGGAAAACCAATGCGCCCAGGCTTTCCGCATGCTTTATTCCGTCAATGGGATAGCCTTTTTCGTATTTTTTGGGATATCCGCCGGAGGCAAGAACAACGCACACAGCGGCATTGTCTGCCCATTCTATGGCGATTTCATCAAGCCTTTCATCAACAACGGCGTTAAAAATATCAAGTAAATCTGTTTTAAGCCGCGGAAGAACTACTTGAGTTTCCGGATCGCCAAAGCGGCAGTTGTATTCAATAACCTTTACGCCCTCCGGAGTTTTCATAAGCCCAAAGTACAAAACGCCTTTAAATGTTCTGCCTTCTGCGTTCATTGCATTGACAGTCGGCAGAAAAATATTTTTCATACATTCATCGGCAAGTGCGGCGTCATATATTCTGCTTGGAGAAAAGGTTCCCATTCCGCCGGTGTTCGGTCCCTTGTCATTATCATAGGCGCGCTTGTGATCCTGAGCGGAAACCATAGGCTTTATTGTCTTGCCGTCAGTGAAAGCAAGTACGGAAATTTCAGGGCCTGTAAGGAATTCCTCAATTACAATTCTGCTGCCTGCCGAGCCGAAAACCTTGTTATCCATGATTTCGTGTACGGCGTCTGCTGCCTCGTCAAGGTTTGCTGCAATTATAACGCCTTTGCCCAAAGCAAGCCCGTCCGCCTTAACGACAACCGGAAATTTGTTTCTGTCTGTTATATATTTTATTGCCGCTGCACTGTCGGAAAAAGTTTCGTATTCAGCGGTAGGAATATTATATTTCTTCATTAAATCCTTTGAAAACGCTTTACTTCCCTCTATGATAGCAGCGTTTTTGCGCGGGCCGAAAGCCTTAAGACCGGCAGCCTCAAATGCGTCAACAGCACCTGCCGCAAGAGGATCGTCCGGTGCGACTACAGTCAGGTCTATAGCATGCTCCTTTGCAAAAGAAATCAATGCGTCAAAATCCATAACGGAAATCGGAACACATTCGGCAAGCTCCGAAATACCGCCGTTTCCGGGGGCGCAATACAGCTTGTCCGTCTTTGGACTTTGCGAAAGCTTCCAGATAATAGTGTGTTCGCGGCCGCCGCCGCCGATAACCAAAACATTCATATAAAACTCTCCATTTCCGCCTGTGTCGGCTAATAATCTATTGTGAAAATAAAAACGCAATTACCGTCTATTTGCCTGCTCTCGGATGGGCTTTTCTGTAGGTGTCGCCCAATTTGTTTTTAATAATTCTTTCATAAATCTGCATAGAAGCAATATCAGAGTGACCAAGCATCTCCTGAATTGATTTTAAATCGGCGCCATGCTCCAACAGATGTATCGCAAACGAGTGACGCAGGGTATGTGGAGTAAGCTCTCCTTGTATTTTGGCAGAATCCTTGTATTGTTTTATTATTTTCCAAAATCCCTGACGGCTCAGCTTATACCCGTTTTGATTTAAAAACAATATGTCTTCGTCATGAATCTCCGGAAGTCTTGAACGCCATTTGTCCATATACAGGCGTATTGCCTCCTTCGCTGCGGCATATATCGGAATAACTCTGTTCTGACCGCGGTGCATACAGTTTATATAGCCTACGTTTAGCTCCAGGTCAGATATTTTAACTGAGATAAGCTCAGAAACACGCATGCCGGTGGCATATAAAAGCTCAAGCATTGCTCGGTCGCGGCAGCCTTTAAAATCCTTGTGTCCCGGCTGATCGAGCAAGCGTTCAACCTCAAATTCCGTCAGTACTGACGGCAGCTTCTTTTCCGCTTTGATACCGTGAATATTCTCGGTCGGATTGGATGAAATATACCGGCGCTTTATCATAAAATGATAAAGCGAACGCAGTGCCGCAAGATTGCGTGAAACGGTAGCAGCGGATTTGCCCTGCTTTTGCATGGATAAAAGATAGTCAAGCACGGTTGTACTGCTGCAGCTGTCGGTAAGTGAGATATTAAGGCTGTTCATATAATCTGTGTATTTTAAAATATCACGCTTGTAGGACAGGAGGGTGTTTTCCGAAACATGCTTATCAAATTTCAGATAATAAAAATATTCATCTACCAATGCCTCCATCATAAATCCCTCCATACTGATACATTTTACATTATTTTATTGCATTTTACAAGTCTTTTAGACAAATAAACCGCAGATTGGCTTAAAAAAAGCCGGGACAGCATAGCTTTCAATTACTGCACAAAACAGCAGCATAATAAGAAATATCCCTGTCATGACAAGATTATGTCCGTATATCTGTTTTTTTAACGCTCCGGCGGCATTGCCTTTAACTATAAGACGTCTGTCGGCAGAAAACTTCAGCTGGTATACCCCGAAAAAGCATATTGCCGGAATCAGCACGACGCTTTGCGGCATTATGGCAGTAAATGCCATAATAAAGCCGCGCCATTGATAACAGCGCATAAGGCAGGCAATGGTATAACCGGTACTAAAGCCTTTAAAGGCTATCTGCAGTGCGCCGACAGGAAGCAGCCACATAAACCATCCTGAACACCATAAAATAAAGGCAAGCCTGAGATAGCCCAGCAGCGACAGCCTAAAGACTTCGATATTTCCTATACCCTGCAGGGTGTAAGCGGATAAAAAGCGGTCAAAGTAGCTTTTGGCTTCTTCAAAGGAGGAAGCAGATACGGCGGTTATTGTTCCGATAATAATTCCGGCAAAAAATAAGAATATAACAGAAGTGTAAAGCCGTTTGTTTTGATTAAATTCCTGTGATGCCGTCAATAAAAGTTTTTTTCTCATGTATATCACCTCATCTTTATATAGATATGGCGGTATACATAAAAAAAGAACAAAAAACTATATTTCGTCAACCGACAGAACTTCTGCAGTATTGTCTTTTATACAAAAACCTATATCATAGCTGCCGAGCTGCAGCTTGTAAACTCTGTGCGGATCATGCTGATAACCGGGACGCGGATCATGTTTAAGAATCTCAATAAGTCCGTTTTTAAGCTGCTGCGGCAGCTTGGCGCACAGCTCCGGCGGAATAACAACATTTGTTGTATATTCGGGTTTAAGCGCAAAACCGCTTTCTGCATTCGGATGCGAATCGGTATACGGCAGGTAAGGTTTTATGTCAAGTATCGGAGTACCGTCGGCCAAATCAGCGCCGCTGACATACAGTACCGGACCGTCTGCTGTGTTATCTGTTTTAATCAGCTCTACCGAAGAAAGACCGAGAGGATTCGGTCTGAACGGCGATCTTGTGGCAAATACACCCATCCGCGTGTTTCCTCCAAGCTTTGGAGGACGAACTGTTGGCGCAGAAATGGACTTGGCGGATTTTGAAAAATTCCATATCAGCCATAGGTGTGAATATCCGCTAATACCGCGCAGATAGTCGGGATTTCTGAATTCAGGTTCAAAAATAATTTTAGACTCCAGCGAATTGACAATCCCGCTCTGGCGCGGAATACCGAATTTTGATTTATAGTCATTATAAATATGCGCTATAATCTTTACAGAAATGGCTTCAGACATAATACC
>CAJLFL010000177.1 GCA_905205855.1 uncultured Eubacteriales bacterium
GCAGGAGGATAAAATAGAAGTTGAAAAAATGACAAACAAAATCGTGTTTGCATATAAGCAGCTGTTGGAGGAAACTCCGTGGATGACCGCGGAAACAAAAAAGACAGCGGCCAAAAAGATTGAAAAGATGCAGATACGTGTCGGTTATCCCGATAATATAGAAGATTATCCGGATTCCGGTTATAAGGTGCGCAGTATTGCTGATGGCGGAAACCTTATTGAATATCGCAGCGCTTATAACAAAAGATATTTTGAAAAAGCAGCAGAACTTTTAAGCTCCGGCGCTGCCGAAGAAAAAAATACATGGACTATGCTTCCGCAGACAGTAAACGCAATGTACGAGCCGATAAGCAACAGTATTACAATACCGGCAGGAATATTGCATGCGCCTATGTATGACCGCGGTGCATCGTTTGAAACAAACCTTGGCGGTATAGGCACGGTCATTGCCCATGAAGTCAGTCATGCATTGGATTCTATGGGCGCAAAATTTGACGAAGACGGCAATATGCGGAACTGGTGGAATGACCGTGATAAAAATGCATTTGACGGAATCTGCCGAGAGGTTATAAATGCGTACGATAAGATAGAAGTTCTTCCGGGCAGGTATATAGACGGCAGCAAAACTCTGGGGGAGAACCTTGCCGATATTGCCGGTATGGAGTGTATACTCAAGCTTGCAGGAGAAAATAATCCGCGTTTGGGTGATATTTTTAAAAACTATGCGACTATATGGAGGATGAAATCGGACGATTCATATATACAAATGCAGCTTGAAAACGACACGCATTCGCCCGATAAGGTAAGGGTAAACAGAGTTTTATCCAACTTCGGCGAATTTGAGCGGCACTATAAGATAGAAAAAGACGATATTATGTATTTGCCGGCTGAGGAGCGTATAAGAATATGGAGATAGAAAAGAGATATTATGCTTATATGCTTTTGTGCAGAGACGGTACGTTTTATTGCGGATATACTACGGATTTAAGTAAAAGATTAAGCACACATAACAGCGGTAAGGGTGCAAAGTACACACGTGCAAGACGTCCGGTGAGTTTGGCTTATTATGAGGAGTTTAAAGATAAATCGGATGCTCTGAGGCGTGAAGCTGCTTTGAAAAAGCTTTCACATAAGCAAAAGAAAGAGCTTTCAGAGAATAAGTTAAAATAAATTTGACCTATTTTTTATAAATGCTTGATTTTTTTCTGAATATGATGTATACTAAGATAAATAAGATTGTGTTATATACGCTAATAGAAAGGATAGAGATATTATGAAGCAGGTAACAAAAGATATGATAATAATGGACGTTTTGCGTCTTGATCCGGGAACTGCTGATTTTTTCTTTCAGATCGGTATGCATTGCCTGGGCTGCCCGTCGGCAAGCGGAGAGAGTATCGAGCAGGCTTGTCAGGTACACGGAGTTGATCCGGACGAGCTTGTGGAAAAAATAAACAGTTATTTGGCAGCAAAATAATCTTATTTCATTATTATAATATGAAAAATAACACTTGACAAGCAGATGGAAATTGTGTATAATAATTTCCGTCTGTTTGTTTTGGACAGAGAGGGAGAGGCTGATGGAATTAAATCTGCTGCCGATTGTAAACTGTGAGGGAAAAAAGCTGCCTTTTGAGGTCAGTATTACTCTTGAAGGTTTTCCGCAGAAAGGTTTTCGGATTCTTGAACCGGTTTCCGTCACAGGAGATGTGACCAACCTCGGCGGTTGTCTTGAGCTTGCAGCTGATTGCAGTGCAAAGCTTGAGCTTATATGCGACAGATGTGCAGAGGCTTTTGAAACTAATCTTACTTATCAGTTAAACGAACGGCTTCACAAAGAGGACGATGCGGAGGGCGGAGATAATCCTGATATTGTTACTTTTGCAGGTAACTCGATTGAACTTGATCAGATTGTATATGACGGTTTGAGTTTAAGCATACCGACAAAAGTTTTATGTCAAGATGATTGTAAGGGATTGTGCCCGCACTGCGGTAAAAATCTTAATTACGGCTTATGCGGCTGTAAGGAGGATGCGGATCCGCGGTTTGATGTCCTTGATAAACTTCTGTAGAATATGCAGAGAATTCTCTGCTTTATAACAGATAAAGAAGAAAGAGGTGTAGAATAACATGGCAGTTCCAAAGAGAAAAACTTCTAAAGCAAGAAGAGATAAGAGAAGAGCTAACTGGAAGCTTAGCGTTCCCGGTATGGTTGCTTGCCCTAACTGCGGTGAGCTGAAAAGACCTCACAGAGTATGTAAGGCTTGCGGAAATTACAAGGGTAAGGAAGTTATTTCCACAGAGGCGTAATTATACCGAATTAAACATGAAAAGAAAGAATTGTGCTTGGCATGATTCTTTTTTTGTTACATAAATTTATGAGTTTGGGTAAAATATAACTGAAAAAGGAGGAATGAATAATGAATGAAGATACCGTAAATCTTTTAAGAGAATGTGACGCCGGAGTGAAGATGGGTGTTGATTCTATCAATGATGTGCTTGATAATGTTGATAATGACGAATTTGAAAGACTTCTTACCGATAATAAAGAAAAACACCAGAAAATAGGAAGTGAAATTCATAAAATTTTAAATGAGAATAATGAAGAAACAAAAGAGCCGAATCCTATGGCAAAGGGGATGTCATGGTTTAAAACAAACATTATGATGGCAATGAACGACAGTGATAAAACTATAGCCGATATAATGACTGACGGGTGCAATATGGGTGTAAAGTCGCTTAACAAATACCTTAATAAATACTCGGCTGCCGATGATAAATCAAAAAAGCTTGCAGATGAGCTTATAAATCTTGAGCATCAGCTGACGCTTGATATGAGAAAGTATTTATAGACGAAAGCAAGCTTTGGCGCTCTTGAGGGGGCGCCTTTTTTAATTATATATAAGTGATAATATTTTTGATACTTTGATTGCAAAAAGCAGAAATCAATGATATAATAAAGCTATTGACAGGAAAGGGGAAAAGTGACTGCGGTAAAATGCTTTATGCTATGAACAAGCTTTGACTACCGGTGTATCCTTACACGCGTTAAGAGGTCAATGTCATGGATTTTTTCTGGTTTTGACCGGTTTGTTCATTATGCGCTGTTTTATGCAGTCACTTGGTTATAGCGATATGGATTTAAAAGACAGTATATATGAGTGTACCGCGGTGCAGGGGTTGAGCGGCAGGGAAGATTCTGTTGCAGAGTATCTGAGGGGCAGACTTGAAAAATCGGGAATCACAGCCTATACGGACACTGCAGGAAACGTTCGCGGCAGAATTGAAAGCAAACGAAAAAATGCAAAAACAATTCTTCTTGAGGCACACATGGATCAGATAGGGCTGATGGTTTCCGGGATTGATGACGAAGGCTATATAAGATTTGTAAATCTCGGCGGAATAGACGAAAGAATCCTATGCGGCATGGAAGTTAAAATTCTTGGCAGGAAAACGATTGACGGGATTGTTACGTCATTCAGTCCGGTTGATAAGGAAAAAAAGAAACGGACTGCCGAAACAAATGAACTGAGAATTGATATAGGTCTTGATAAAAACGAGGCTGCAAAGTTTATCAGTCCGGGAAATGGGATCCTTATGAAGTTTGAATTTACCGAACTTATGGGGGATAAGCTTTCATCGGCGGCGATGGACAACCGTGCCGGAGCGGCTGCTGTTTTGGATAGTGTTGAAAGACTTACAAAAACAGAATTGATATATAATATAGAAGTGGTGTTTTCAACCCAGGAGGAATTGGGACTTCACGGAGCATTTGCCGGGATAGAACCGGGCGCTGCCGAGGCTGCGATAGCTGTGGATGTTACTCATGGTATGACTCCTGACAGCAAGGAGGAAACAGGCGTGTTTCCGCTTGGCAGCGGAGCGGTGATATGCCGCGGTCCGAATCTGCACTATGATTATACACGTCAGCTGATAAAAACCGCAGAAGAGAAAAGTATTCCTTATGAAATCGAGGTTGCCTCTGGCGGCAGCGGTACAACTGCATGGGCAATTCAGACGATAGGAAACGGAATACCGGTTATGCTGATATCAATTCCACTGCGGTATATGCATACAAATGTTGAAACCTTAAAGCTGTCCGATGTCAAAGCTGTATCGGATTTGATTTTTGAAGCGGTGTCGGGAGGTGTAAAGCTTGATTAAAGAGCTTGAAGAAATTTATTCTCCTTCGGGGATGGAGCAGAAATTAAAAGACTATTTGCAGAATAAGCTTAACGGAATCTGCGATAGGGTATGGTGTGACAGGATGGGAAATCTGCATGCTGAAAAGGGCAATAATAGCCTAAAGCCTGTTTTTGCATGTCATATGGATGAGTCGGGGATAATAGTTACTAAAATAACGGATGACGGATATATTAAATTTGAAACTATTGGCAGAGTAAAGCCGGAGTTTCTGGTTTCAAAGCGTGTAGAAATAAACGGCTGTGTCGGAATAATATCACTGAAGGCTGTTCATCTTACAACCAAAGAGGAAAG
>CAJLFL010000178.1 GCA_905205855.1 uncultured Eubacteriales bacterium
ATTTTCCGAATATATTTGACTCCCAGATTTTCTTTGTATCATTCTCAAATTCATTTAAAAGATAATGAACAAGCTCCTCAGATTGACGTTCGGTACCAACAATCGGACTAACTTCTGTTTCAATATCCGCGCGTATCATATGTATTGATGGTGCGCTTGCTTTTAGTCTGACGCCGAAGCGGCTGCCCTGCTTCACTATTTCGGGTTCTTCAAGTGTTAATTCTTCAAGTGAAGGACTGACAATTCCGTAGCCCTTTTGTTTTACCTCGGTCAGAGCAGGCAAAATCTTGTCATATTCCTTTTTCATTTCAGACAGCTTATTCAAAAGATCCAGCATGTCACGTTTATCGTCTATCGAGAAACCGGTTTGCTCTTTTAAGGTTTCATAAAAAAGACTGTCCGGAACCATAATATTTATTTCAATAATTCCCTCGCCGGCATTTACGCGGTTTATTGACGCAGAAGATATATATTCACATTCTTCAAGACTGTCCGGCAGCTTCATAACGTCTGAGATTTTAAACATAGAATCCGAGTTACTGAAAACGGTTTCGCTTATGCTGCTTTTAAGCGGATTAGTCTTATCAAGAGATAAAATCCAGCGCGGAATATTAAATCCAACCTCTTTAACGGGAAACTCGTATAAAATATTCTGCATAACAGTGTTAATATCCTGTTCGGTCAGATTCATACAATTAAGCGGTATAACAGTAACGCCGAATTTATCTTCAATCTCCTTTTTGCACGCTAAAGTATGGCTGTCATATGGGTTTACGCTGTTGAGTATTACTACAAAAGGCTTATTCAGTTCCTGAAGCTCGGTTATAACGCGTGATTCGGCATCAATATAATCTTCGCGGTTTATATCCGTAATGCTTCCGTCTGTGGTGACAACTATGCCTACTGTTGAGTGCTCAGAGATTACCTTTCGTGTTCCGATTTCTGCGGCTTCCGCAAACGGAATCGGCTCATCTGACCAGGGACTCATTACCATCCTTGGCATTTCATCTTCGATATACCCCTGAGCACCGTCAACGATATATCCTACACAATCAATCATACGCATTTTAAAAGCAGCAGAGTCATTTATTGAAATTTCTACAGCTTCATTGGGAATAAACTTGGGTTCAGTGGTCATAATGGTTTTTCCGCCGGCACTTTGCGGAAGTTCGTCCATTGCTCTGCGGCGTTTAAAATCATTACCTATCCGCGGCAAAACAGCTAAATCCATAAACTTTTTTATGAAAGTTGACTTTCCCGTCCTTACCGGTCCGACAACGCCGATATAAATATCTCCTTGAGTTCGGACGGCAATGTCCTTATAAATATCATTGCAGTTATCCATAGATATCCTCCTTTAAACAGTTCATCTTTTATAACAAGTATATTGCCTGCTTGTTTCGTTTATGCCATAAATATTTTAGGTAAAACAAAAAATAAACCGTGGATTTACGTGCCGCTCGTATTTAATGCGATATTGCAGGTATTATCACTGTTTAGCGGATGGGTGTTTTCTATTGATAGTGCAAATGTATATTCAAGAGGAAGCCTTTATATGTTGTATATGATTACATTTATTATCGGCGTGGTATTTTTGCTGATATACAGTTTTAAGTTCAGTGTTAAATATCAATATACGAATATGACGTTTTTGATTATGATTATGCTGCTTATAGTTATCTCGATTATATTGCCGATTATGACGCCGTATTTAAGACTTGACTGGACGTGTATGTCTTTTGCGGCAATTATATATTGCATTTATTATAATCAGCTTGAACAGCAGGTAGACGCCTTACGTCACTTTTGAACCGAAAAAGCTATGATTATGCCATAAAAAATATAAAGGATGAAGCGTTCATTATATTTTTTGATGTTGATAGGTTTAAATATGTCAATGACACATACGGTCATAACTGCGCCGACAAGTGCCTGATAGTTTTGAGTAATGAGCTGAAAAGAAGTTTTAAAAAATACGGATACTGTTATCGGTACGGCGGAGATGAAGCTTGTGTCATAATAAAAAAGAAAATAGGAAGCATTGAGAGTATTATCAATAGTTTTTTTGAGCATGTAGAGATTTTGCGTGAGGCGGAACCACAGATACCTACTGTTTCTGTTGGTTATGCACGTTTTAATCCGATGGAGGAAAATATAGAAAGTGCATTGAAACGTGCTAACGAAATGATGTACCGTTATAAAACAAAGCACAGAGGCAGCTGATGCCTTTGTGTTTTGTTTTATGATAATATTGACATTTTATAAGGCCGTGTTATAATAATAGCATTAACGGAAACCGGAGGTCTATTACATGAGTTTAAACTATAACAGCACGATAAAAGCGTGTTTTATAGGATACATAGTTCAATCAATCGTAAATAATTTTGTTCCGCTTCTGTTTGTAACGTTTCAGAATCAATTTGGTATACCGCTTTCTGAAATAACCATTCTTATTACACTTAATTTTTCATTGCAGCTTTTGGTTGATTTTGCAGCGGCGTTTTTTATTGATAAAATAGGTTATCGGACATCGGCGGTAATAGCGCATTTGTTTTCTGCAACAGGACTTTTTTTGCTATCTTTTCTGCCTTCTGCCATGAATAATCATCTTCTGGGCGTTATAATATCAGTGGTGTTTTATGCAGTGGGCGGAGGCTTGCTTGAAGTAATAATAAGTCCGTTGGTTGAATCCTGCCCAAGTGAACATAAGGAAAAAACAATGAGTATGCTTCATTCATTTTACTGTTGGGGAACAGCCGGAGTTATTATACTTTCAACCATTGCATTTAATCTTTTCGGGATTGAAAACTGGGCTGTAATTGCGGCAGCATGGGCTGTTGTACCTGTAATAAACTCATTATTTTTTTTAAAAGTTCCTATAACAGAGCCGTCTGAATCAAGCGAAGAAGGATTGTCATTGAAATCGCTTCTTAAAACAAAAATGTTCTGGATATTTATTATTATAATGTGCTGTTCGGGTGCGAGTGAGCAGGCTGTAAGTCAATGGGCGTCAACCTTTACTGAAAAAGCTTTGGAAATTTCAAAATCGGTGAGTGATTTGATAGGCCCTGCTCTGTTTTCGATTATGATGGGTTCTTCGCGTGCAATTTACGGAAAATTCGGCGATAAAATTGATTTAAGCAAAATGATGCTGCTGAGTACGATTATGTGTATTGCCTCATATGCGGTAATAGTTTTTTCTGCCTCTGCGTTTGCTGGTCTTGTCGGAATTGCTTTGTCAGGTTTTGCTGTCGGAATACTTTGGCCGGGAAGTTTTAGCAAATCCGTGGTTTCAATAAAAGAAGGAGGAACAGCAATGTTTGCCTTTCTTGCTCTGGCCGGGGATGTAGGGTGTGCTGCCGGACCAACCTTTGCCGGAAAGATAGCTTCAATAGCTGGGGATAATCTTAAGACAGGATTGCTTGCAGCAATTATCTTTCCTTTAATACTTTTGGTTTTACTTTTTAAATCTGAAAGAAGAAACGGAGGAAAAAGCTATGGGAGCATTAAATAATACTGATAAGCTTGCGGGTATGATTATGGAATGCAGCAATATTGTATTTTTTGGCGGAGCAGGCGTTTCAACTGAAAGCGGAGTCAAGGATTACAGAAGCGAGGATGGCTTATATAATACGGTAAAGGAATACGGAATATCACCGGAAGAAATACTAAGCCACGACTTCTTTTTTGAAAATACTGCAGTATTTTATGATTTTTACAGAAAGTATTTTATATCGGCGGCAAAGCCGAATAATGCACATAAGGCGCTTGCGTTGCTTGAAAAAGCCGGAAAATTGAGGACTGTTATTACTCAAAACATTGACGGTCTTCATCAAATGGCAGGCAGCCGAAATGTTATTGAGCTTCACGGAACGGCAAATGAGTTTGTTTGCTGCTCTTGCGGCAGAAAAGCGGAATCCGATGCAATAAAGGATATTATCAAAAGCGGAGCTGTTCCTAAATGTAAATATTGCTCCGGTTTGATAAAACCAAAGGTGGTTTTGTATGGAGAGTCATTGTATGACGGCGTTGCTGAAAGCGCGGTCGGATATATATCCGAAGCAGATATGCTGATTGTTGGAGGAACTTCTCTTGCGGTATATCCGGCGGCATCATTTGTCAGATATTTTAAAGGAAAGTATCTTGTTATTATAAATAAAACAGTCACTGATTATGATTATAAAGCTGATTTGGTTGTCAGAGATAACATAGGCGAATTTTTTGAAAGTGTAATTGGACAGCTAAAATTATAAAAATGAAAAATCGGGGTGTAAAATAAAGAATGAATGAAAATAAGAATAAAAGAATTGATTTACTTTGCTATTTGTTTATAGTTTTTTTGACAGGATGTGTTGTCGGATGGATTTATGAAGAATTCTTTTATCGCATTACAGAGGGGATGTTCAGAAATCGTGGTGTGTTATACGGAACGTGGCTGCCGGTTTATGGACTTGGCGCTCTCGGAATC
>CAJLFL010000179.1 GCA_905205855.1 uncultured Eubacteriales bacterium
ATTTGACGGAAACGGTCATAGTGTTACTGTTACGGTGGATAATCCCAATCTCAGTTATTTTGGATTTTTCGGCTGTCTTGAAGATGCGGTTGTCAAAAATCTTACCGTAAACGGCGAGATTTATTGTTCTGAACCGTATGCATTTGTCGGCGGACTTGCAGCCCGCGCGAGAGGAAATGTGGTAATAGAAAACTGCACAAACAATGCTTCGGTATCGGCTTATGCGCGCAGCAGCGCCGGAATAGGCGGTCTGGTCGGCGGATATGACGATAATATAGAATATAAGTATGAGAATATTAAGCTTGACATAATAAATTCCGTGAATAATGGTTTTATAATGGTTACCGGTGAGGATAAAAATGTATATGCCGGCGGAATTGCAGGTTCAAACGAAAACTGTATACAGCTTGACGGATGCACTAATAATGGAATAATTTATGCTCCCGGAGTTTGTGTGGGCGGATTGCTCGGTCAGGCGGGGTATCAGACAGGCGATTATAAACCCTTAATAAAGAATTGCAGCTCTGATGGAGTTCTTGTCGGTCTTGCCGGCAAGGTCGGCAGACTTTACAGCAAGGGTGTTATACCGGCCGAAAATATAGTAGACAGCGGTGATAATACATATAAAGATGCGTCGGATATTGATAATTCCATTCTGCTTGAAGCGCAGAAATATCCGTCAGTTATAACGATTTCCTCCGATGCTGCGGTAGGTGAGTATGTTAAGCTTATCAAAGACGGCGCGGAAGCAGATACGAATATAACGCTTGTTTGCAGTCAGGGCGAAAAGGACATAAAAAAAGGATATATAGAGTGTGACGGAAACGGCATTAAGCTTATAAGGCTTAATGAAACGGGAAAGGCTGTTCAGGAAACCGCTACACTGCAGTTTACCGACCCTGACGGAATAACTGTCAGAAAGCCTATAACCGTAAATGTATATCCGTATTCCGAAACCGCCAATAGGATACTGATGGATAAAATAGCTCAGACATATAAGGATAAGTCTGACGAGTGGGTTGTATTTGATATGGCTGTTTATGAAAAGCTTGGCTTTGGTACAAATACAACCGATAAGGACAATTATCGTAATTTGACAGTAAACGAGCTGGCAGGCAATACTCCTTTGTCTACCGACAGGGCAAAAGCGGAAATTATATTTTCGGCTCTTGACACAGATACGACAGCGCTTACTCCTTACGGAGAGAGTGAGCCGTACAGCAATGCCGAAAAGCTGCAGAATATGAACCTCGGCACAAGCTATTATGCCGCACCGTGGATACTGCTTGCAGAGGAAGCAGGACAGGTTAAGCTTACGGAGGAACAGCGTTCGTCCATGCTGAATCTGCTTATATCTGCACAGGGCGAAAACGGTTTGTTTTATTCGATATGGGGAAATGAAAGATATGATGATGTAGATACGACAGGTACTGCATTGGCTGCTGTTGCAAGGTTTTATGACACCAATGCAGAGGTAAAGGAATTCGCGGACAAAGCAATAGAGGGACTGAGCAAGGCACAGGGAGCAAACGGCTCATACGGCAATATAAACTCAGATGCAATGGTCATTATCGGACTTGCAGCAATGGGAATAAGTCCCGCATCCGACAGCAGATTTGTCAAAGACGGAGCTTCTTTGGCAGATGCAGTAATGCTTTATGTAAATGATAACGGCGATGGCTTTACTTCTGTATATGATTCCGGCACTGCAGGCGAAAAGGCAAGAGCGCTTGCGACCGAGCAGGGCTTCAGGACGCTGATAGTGCTTGAACAGCTGAAGAAATGTACTTCTTTTAATGTATATTCTCTTGACATAAAGGGCGGAATAAGTACTCCGGTTAAAAAGAACCCGAATAGTTATACTGCAACCGGCGAGGGCAAAAAAGACGAAACCGGTGATTCGGAAACAGGTCAGGGCGGTTCCTCCGGTACGGCTAAGGAAACCATAACGGTAACGCTTGAGGTTCAGGCAGCAGACGGTGTAAAGTGGCTTTCAAAAAGCAGTGTTACCGCTGAGAAAAATTCGTCTGCGGCAGATATAATCAAAAAAGGTCTGGCTGCAGCAGGAATGAGTGCAGACGGAATAGATAAGGGCTATATAAAATCTGTTACAAAAGACGGAAACACACTGAGCCAGTTTGATAAGGGCGCAAACAGCGGATGGATGTATAAGGTCAACGGCGAGGAGCCGCAGGCCGGAATATCCGACTATAAAATGAAAGACGGGGACAGCATAGTATTATTCTATACTGCGGATTATACAAGTGAGCCAAGTTCTAAAAAATGGCACAGCGGCGGAGGAACAGGCAGTACGCTTGGTAGTAAAACGGATACCGATACCAAGACTGAGGCTGATAACAAAAACGATACTGCCGATACTGAAAACAGTCTTTCATTTGCCGATATAAAGAAAGACGACTGGTTCTATGACGCAGTAAAATTCGTTTGCGATACAAATAAGATAATGCAGGGAACGGACAAAGGATTTGAACCGAATCTTAATGTCACAAGAGCAATGCTTGTAACGATTCTTTACAGAATAGAGAATCAGCCGTCAGCTGATGTCAAACTGAAGTTCAGCGATGTTGCACAGGATGGATGGTATACTTCTGCGGTTATGTGGGCAAGTGAAAACGGTATTGTCTATGGTGTGTCTGATACGGCATTTGAACCGGAAACAGATATTACACGTGAACAGATGATTGCTGTTTTATACAGATATGCAAAGTACAAAGACAGGGACTTAAGCAAAGCTGAAAGTATCTCCCTTGACGAATTTGACGATTACTCTGCAGTTTCCGATTACGCTAAGGACGCCTTTAAGTGGAGTGTCGGCAATCAAATTGTCAACGGCAAAACCGACAAAACTCTGAATCCCGGTGATAAAACTGTCAGGGCAGAGGTTGCGGTAATAATTATGAGATTTATGAATAATATAATGAAGTAATTACACAAAAACCTCTGCCGTACGGCAAAGGTTTTTGTAGACAAGCAGCATAAAATGTGATAGAATCAGTTTGACAGTAAATACAATGCGGAGGTAAAGAATGAGCTATAAAGAAGAATATAAAAAATGGCTTTCGGCAGTAAATCCGGAGGAAAAAGCGGAGCTTGAAGCGCTGAATGAAAGTGAAATCGAGGATAGCTTTTATCGTGACCTGGAGTTTGGTACCGGCGGTTTAAGAGGAGTAATGGGGCCCGGTACAAACAGGATGAATGTATATATTGTCCGCAGAGCAACACAGGGACTTGCGAACGAGATTTTGTCGGCGGGTGGCGACAAAGCCAAAATGGGTGTTGTTATTGCATATGATTCACGCAATAACTCAAAAAGATTTGCCTCAGAGTGTGCGTCGGTGCTGTGTGCAAACGGAATAAAGACATATTTATTTGATTCACTTCGCCCCACACCGGAGCTTTCGTTTGCGGTGCGCTATCTCGGATGCTTTCGGGGGATAGTTATAACGGCAAGTCATAATCCAAAGGAATACAACGGATATAAGGTTTACGGTGAGGACGGGGGACAGATTCCGCCGCACACAGCGGAAAAAATACTTGGATTAATCAATAGCACAGATGTGTTTAAGGATGTAAAAACATCTGACAATCCGGATTATATAAGTATAGGCGATAAGATTGACAACGAGTACATAAAGGCAGTCAAGGCGGAGTCCGCCGGTGTAAAAATCCCGGATGGTTTTAAGGTTGTTTATACACCAATTCATGGTTCGGGTAATCTTTTAGTACGGAGTATACTTAAAGAGATAGGTGTAAACAACTTGTTTGTTGTTCCGGAACAGGAACAGCCGGACGGAAATTTCCCCACGGTTAAATCTCCGAATCCGGAAAATTCTGAAGCGTTTGACATTGCAGTAAGATATGCAAAGGAACAAAATGCTGATTTAATCTTCGGAACGGATCCGGATAGTGACAGAATCGGAGTTGTTGTCAAAACCTCCGGCGGAGATTATAAAGTCCTCAACGGAAATCAGACAGGAAGTATTTTGTGTGAATACATACTCAGAAAAGCGAAAGAAAACGAAAAGCTGCCGCAGAACGCTGCTATAATAAAAACTATTGTAACAACCGAGATGGCGCGCGCCATAGCGGACAGCTTTGGGGTATATACAGAAGATGTTTTGACCGGATTTAAGTTTATCGGAGAGAAGATTAAGGAATACGAGCAAAGCGGAAGTCACACATATATGTTTGGCTTTGAAGAAAGCTATGGATGCTTAAAGGGAACATATGCACGCGATAAGGATGCCGTTGTCGGAGCAATGGCGATAACAGAGGCGGCAGCGGACTATAAAGCAAGAGGAATGAGTCTTTATGAAGGACTTGAGATGCTTTATAAAAAGTACGGGTACTTTGCAGAAAAGCTTGAAACAATAACTTTAAAGGGTATAGATGCAGATAAAAAAGAAATAAGAGTAAAATATTT
>CAJLFL010000180.1 GCA_905205855.1 uncultured Eubacteriales bacterium
CCTTGATGAAATTGATGGTAACGACAAAAAATTGTATATTTCTATTGCAGCAGGCGTAACTGTTCAGTTTCTTGAATCAAAGCTCGGCTCTGCAGCAAAAATAGTACGTACAATGCCTAACACACCGGCAATGGTCAACTGCGGAATGACAGTTATCAGTCCGAATTGCAATGTTACCGATAACGAAAAACAGCTTGTATTAAAACTTTTTAACAGCATCGGACTTGCTTTGATTCTTCCCGAAAAGGATTTGGAAATTGCAACTGCGATACACAGCAGCAGCCCTGCTTATATTTATATGATGATTGATGCAATGGCTGACGCAGGAGTCAGATACGGACTTACAAAATCAACCGCGCTTCAGCTTGCAGCCAAAGCTGTTGAAGGAAGTGCTAAAATGGTTCTTGAAACAGGCATTCATCCGGAACAGCTGAAAGACAATGTTTGCTCGCCGGGCGGAACAACAATAGCCGCTGTATGTGAGCTTGAAAGAACAGGATTTCGCGCTTCTCTGCAGCAGGCAATAGATGCATGCGTAAAACGCAACACTGAAATGAAAAAATAAAATTTATTATAGGGCGGGAGCACTAAAAGAGGTGCAATAAAATGGACAAACAAGCAAAAGAAGCAAGAAAAATGGCAAAAGACCTTCCGTTTAAAGAAAAGGTTTCATATATTTGGATGTATTATAAGTGGTGGATAATAGGCGTTCTTGCTGTAGCCATAGCCATAGCGGGGACTGCTCATGAAATTATATCGCGTCCAATATATGATGTTGAGATAGCGTATTATACCGATAAACCAGTAAGCGATGATACTATCGCTTCAATGGAAGAATATTTTTCACAATTCATTGACGATGTTGACGGTGATGGGCAAAAAAGTGTAAAAATTTATAATTCATCACTCTCGATTGCCGGTGATGATGCCACAATGAAAATGACAATTCAAAGTAAATTTGTTGCTGAACTTGCTTCAAAAGCATATCCTGTATATCTTTTTGACGATACATTTGCCGAAATTATAAAACAGGATACATACAAAGACAGCTTTGATGAATTGATTGATATAAGCACGTATGATGAGCTTAAACAGCGTTTTGGAATAAAAGACGGCGAACATGTATATTGGGCAGCACGTACACTGTATCAGGCAGAAGAAAACGATCAAAAAAGACAAGCTGAATACGCTATGATAAAGGCTGCGGAAAAAACTGCATTTAATAAATAACAAATAAAATGAAAAGAAATCCGGTCATGTTTTACCATAAATACAAAGAATTTATTCTATATGTTTTTTTTGGTTTTTTTACATTTTTGATAGATGTAGGCGTATTTTTTATTATAAGCTGCTTTGCAGAACTGAATAAAAATGCCGTCCTGCTTCATGCAAGCAGTATATTTTCAACACTGTTTGCGGTAACATTTGCATATATTACAAACAGAAAGTATGTTTTTAACAGCCGTGTTTACGGATTTAATGGCATATTAAAAGAAATGCTTGAATTTTATTCCGCAAGATTGTTTACTCTTGTCATATCCGAACTATTATTGGATATAACAGTTATACATATGGGATTTACTGAGAGTTTAATGAAAATTTTAATAAATGTTATAGTAATTACATTAAACTATATATTGAGTAAATTTTGGATTTTTGGCAAAAAACACGAATAATAATTGTCTTTATTTTGACTGTTTTACCAAAGCGTTAAATATCTATTGACAAAAAACGCCTTATGTTGTAAAATTATAAAATAATCAATGAATAAACAGGAGGAAGAATAATGAAATTAAACAAAGTATTTGCTTTAACACTTTCCGCTGTATTATCAATCAGCGCACTGGCAGGCTGCGGCAATTCAAACAACACTGCTGCTGAAAGCAAGGTTGCGAGCGTTGATGATCTTGCCGGCGCAAAAATCGGTGTTCAGATGGGTACAACAGGTGATATTTATGCATCCGATTATGA
This sequence comes from uncultured Eubacteriales bacterium, assembly GCA_905205855.1. Lineage (GTDB taxonomy): Bacteria > Bacillota > Clostridia > Monoglobales > Monoglobaceae > Ructibacterium. The sequence continues at coordinate 1,972 of CAJLFL010000180.1, forward strand.
AGCAGAAGGCTCAACAATAGAGCGTTATTCAAAGGGCGCAGATGCTGTTATTGCTCTTAAAAACGGGAAAATAGACTGTGTTGTAATTGACGCCGAACCCGCAAAGGCTTTTGTAGCCAAAAATGACGATTTGAAAATTCTTGAAGAACCGTTTGAAATTGAAGAATACGCTATAGCCGTTTCAAAGGATAAGCCTGAACTTACTAAATCAATAAATGAAGCATTGGCACAGCTTAAGGCTGACGGAACTCTTGATAAAATAGCGTCAAACTACATCGGCGATGACACAAAAGGCAAAACACCTTATGTTTCACCCGAAGGCGTTGACCGTTCAAAAGGCAAACTGGTTATGGCAACAAACGCTGCATTTGAGCCGTATGAGTATATTGACAATGAAAAAATTGTCGGAATCGATGTAGACATGGCACAGGCTGTATGCGATATACTCGGCTATGATCTTGAGGTTTCCGATATGGAATTTGATTCAATAATCACAGCAGTACAGAGCGGCAAAGCTGACATCGGTGTAGCAGGTATGACTGTTACCGAAGAACGTCTGAAAAATATCGACTTTACAGATCCTTATACCACCGCTACTCAGGTTATTATTGTCCGCAAATAATTTGGCTTAAATAAAAGACGGCTTACGGCGGAGTTGCTGTGAGCCGTTGTTTCTTTAAATACACAATACGGAAAGGAACAGCTTTGATGCTGTGAAAAAATTATGTCGGGAATAGGACTTTGGTTTACAAACTTTATAAATACATATTCGACAAAACTATATGATAACTTTGTCGCGCAAAACCGTTGGAAGTTAATCACAAACGGGCTTTTGACAACTTTAAAAGTTACATTTTTTGCTGTACTCATAGGCATTGCGCTTGGTTTTATTATAGCAATAATACGCTCTGCATCTGACAGAACAGGAAAAATGAAGCTTTTAAACTCAATATGCAAGCTTTACCTTACTGTTATACGCGGAACACCTGTGCTGGTTCAGCTTATGATTATATATTTTGTTATCTTTGCATCTTCGGACAATAAGGTGCTTGCTGCCGTCTTAGCATTTGGATTGAACTCAGCCGCATATGTCGCTGAAATTATGCGTTCGGGTATAATGTCTATTGAAATCGGTCAGACAGAGGCAGGAAGAAGTCTTGGTTTTAATTTTGCCCAAACCATGATGTATTTTATTATCCCGCAGGCGTTTAAGAATGTTTTACCTGCTCTGGCAAATGAGTTTATTGTTTTATTGAAAGAAACCTCAGTATCAGCTATGATAGGTCTTGCTGATTTGACATACGGAGCCAATCTTATACGAAGCAGAACTTACGAAGCATTTTTGCCTCTGTTTGCTGTTGCTATTGTATACTTGATTATGGTTGTTGTTCTTTCATATTTTGTAAGCCTGCTCGAAAGGAGACTCAGAAACAGTGACCACTGATAAAATGATAGAGGTAAAAAATATTACAAAAATCTTTAAAGGTTCTGTAAAAGCTTTGGATAATGTAAGTATGGATATTTACAGAGGAGAAAAAATTGCAGTTATTGGGCCGTCAGGATCAGGTAAAAGCACTTTTCTGCGTTGTATAAATCTTCTGGAAGAACCAAACAGCGGCGAAATTGTTGTTGACGGAACCAATATTATGGATAAAGATTGTGATATAAATAAAATGCGCCGTAAAATGGGAATGGTTTTTCAGCAATTTAATTTATTTCCGCATATGACTGTCTTAAAGAATATAACAATTGCCCCAATGAAGCTGAAGAAGGCAACCAAAGATAATGCCCAAAAGAAGGCAATGGAATTGCTTGAAAGGGTTGGACTTGTTGAAAAAGCGGACGCATACCCATCACAGCTGTCCGGCGGTCAAAAACAGAGGATTGCTATTGCAAGAGCCTTAGCAATGGAACCTGAAATAATGCTTTTTGACGAACCTACATCAGCACTTGATCCGGAAATGGTCGGTGAAGTTCTTGAGGTAATGACAGATTTGGCAAAAGCCGGAATGACTATGGTTGTCGTTACACATGAAATGGGTTTTGCGCGCGAGGTTTCCGACAGGGTAGTTTTTATGGACAGCGGTAAAATTCTTGAAGAAGGGACTCCTGATGACATATTTAATAACAGTAAAAACGAGCGCACCAAAGAGTTTCTGCGTAAAGTGTTATAATTTAAAAGAAGCTGCAGCAAAACAGATTTTATTTTGCTGCAGTTTCTTTGCGGTTTAAAACCAGTCGGAACATATATTTGCTCTGTGAATCATTTTTCTTGCTTTTTTCATAGTTTTTTTATCCATAAGCATAACCCCGATACCGAGCATTGTTCCGGCAAAAAGACCTGTTGTAAACTTACACATTTTATGTTTCCTCCTTGTATTATCTTTACAAGTATTAGT
>CAJLFL010000181.1 GCA_905205855.1 uncultured Eubacteriales bacterium
AAGGAAGGAGACGGGGTTCAATGAGCACAAATACAAAAAGCAAGGTTATATATAAAGCACCGGTGGTTTTGGCGGCAACAAAAAAAGGCAGCAATTTTAGTGCCGGTTGTGCGACAAAAGGTGGTATGACTTGCGTGTCTTGTCGTTGTAGTTAATTTAGCGCTCGTGCCTGATATTCGGGCACGAGCACGTCCCTTAATAAAACAAAGTATTGGGAGGTGAAAACATGTATTATTCATTAAAATCGGATTGCTATTTTAGAAGTTACAAGGACATTGGGTATATTACCAGACCAATTATTGCAATAGAAGAAATTGTTGACAATATAGGAGGCTTGTTTATAGAAAAGCTTGATTATGAGCCGCAGGAAATAGACAGCATTGTACATAAACTTCTCAATCATTTTGATGATGTTGACGTTTCAGATTTAAGAAATGATGTTACAGATTTCTTTAACCGGTTGGCGAGAGACGGATTTTTAAACTGTGCGGATAATCTAAGTGATTTTAAAAATACCGGCTTTGATTACTCGACGTTAAAGGGAAAGCTTACACCTAAAACTTTTGCTACGCAGTTAGAGGAATCCTCATCTCAGTTTTTAGAAGATTATTTTAAGTATGATCCGCATCTGACAAGCTTTCATATTGAGCTTACCAGCAAATGTAATGAAAGATGTATCCACTGTTACATACCGCATGAGAAAAAAGATACTGACATTGATAGGGAGTTAATGCTAAGTGTATTAAAACAGTGTAAGGAGATGGGGGTAATAACAGTAATATTTTCGGGCGGAGAACCAATGCTTCACCCAGAGTTTTGTGAGTTTTTACACTATGCAAAGGACCTGGATCTAAATGTAACAGTCTTGAGTAATTTAACATTACTGAGCGCACAAATATTAAAGGAGTTAAAATACAAGCATGCATCCTGCGTCAATGTGTCCTTGTATTCCATGGAACCGAAGGTACATGATCAGATAACAGGCGTGCGTGGTTCTTTTGAAAAGACAAAAAACAATATACTGACGTTAATTGAGAATAATATTCCGGTTCAGGTTAACTGTCCCATTATGAAACAAAATAAGGATAGTTTTTATGAAGTGATTAAGTGGGGACAAGAGCATAAGTGTGCGGTTATAACCGATTACCTGATTATGGCGCGATATGACGGAAGCACAGATAACCTGGATAACCGGTTATCCGGTGAGGAACTGCACGATGTCATCGAAAATTTGGTTAAGCATGACGCAATACTTCAATCAAATATTCAAGGAAAAAACAAAGATGAATCTGCAAATAGAATAAAAGCTGATGATAGAATTTGCGGTGTTGGCATGACAACGTTATGCATGGTCGCAAAAGGCAACGTTTATCCATGCGCGGGCTGGCAAAAAATGATATGCGGCAATATAAAGGAAACCCCGTTAAAAGAAATATGGGAAAAGTCGCCGCAAGTAGATTATCTCAGGCGTCTTAGACAGAAAGATTTTGAAGAATGCTTGAATTGCAAAGAAAATGAGTATTGTCTGATGTGTATGGGAAGAAACTCTAATGAAGCGCCGGATGGAGATATATTCACTATCCCCAAAATCACTTGTGAGGCAGCTAAAATACACCATAGTGTGATAGATAAATATTTGTCACAAAATTAGAGTATAGAAGGGAGGTGTAACTATGCCGAGAATTGAATGGATGTGTACACATTGCGGAAAAAGGACAACGCGAACGGTTGCAATCGGTCGTCCGGAGCCGGGACGCTGTCCGCGAAAGAAAAACGGCGGACCGCATACATGGGTTAAGAACAAAGAACTTATTTAGGTAAAACAAAACACATGACAATACCACAGAAGGCGATTTTCATTCATCCTCTGTGGTATTGTTTTAAGGGAGTGCTTACAATGTGTAATGAAATTAAAGTAAATGATGGAAAAGAGGTTATAGGGACAATAAATTTTGCCGATATCATAACAGATGCTGTGAAAGACTTTAATAAAATTAAATCAAATACGGCGCGATTAAGCAACAGGAAAAAAGAAAGATATTGCAAAAACTATAATATCCGGGCAGGAGAGAGAATCTTAGCATATTATAAAAAAAGTATGCTCGGCATGTTTTTGGGCGGAGGGATATTCACCGATAAAGCATTTTACTGTGAACCGGAAGAAAAAATATATATCACCTATGAAACTGTGAAAGAAACTGTATCGGCGGCAAAGGACAGCGATGCAAAGATTATTCGTATTGATTATATGGACCTATGCAATTATGTAGTAACTCGCAAGTCTTGGGCTAATTCTTCAAGCGTCGGCCTGTGTGATGAAACTATATTTATGCCAATCACTTATTTTACATATTTTGAAAACATATTGGCAAATGAAGTGTATGATGTTTTTATCAAGTTGCAAAGCGCTTTGATCAGAAACAATAAAGAAGCAAGCATAAAAATAAATGAATTTATGATGCAACATTATAAGCTGGCGAAAGAAGAAATGAAATCCGGAATCTGCACAATGGGACGGGAAATGGTTATCAGATCTTTTGTAAGAATCGGCGTTTTTCCCCAAAAGGCAATCATGTTACTTGCTGAAAATACTTACCGAAAGTGTAATCCGTCAAAATATGAGGAGTTTTTAGAGGATTTTAAAGAATATACAACGGAGGATTTTAAATCAGAAAATATGATCGCCGCATTTGCGAACAGGCTTATAAAAGAATTATCGGATTTAAGTCACGAGTTTTCGGATCACTATTTGGAAAATGCTTTTAATAATTTAAAATGCATTGACACTTCAAAAGAACTGACGATTATACTTGTTTATATCTGCGTAAGGGTAAATATGCACGATTTTGCACGGGAACGTATAAGCGTTTATGAGCAGGCGTATGGGAGAGATGAACATGCCGCCAAAATGGAGATTTGCGTTTGCGTAGACGGACATCAGAAAATGAGAGAAGTCATGGCCGCATTAAAAAACGGCCAAAACGTGCCGCAAAAGTACTATCATGTAGTTGATTCAATCGGATTTACCCCCTTGCATTATGCAATGATTATGGGAAATTGGAGAGAAATGACTTATATGATTGCAAGCGATATTTTGAATGATGTTTCTTACATATTAGCGGAAGATATCCATAAGCTTTTTTCCTATATGATTTTTGCAAAACTAACACATACGAATTATAGCACAGACATGATAAACATACTGACTCTTAGCGAAAAACATCTGGATCCAACCTTACCGGAGTTGATCGTCCCTGAGATCATGAGCAGATACAGAGAGAACCGCTGCCTTTATAAAGCATATGACGAGGTGATAAAGGGTAAAGCTGAAGGATTAAAAGAAGTTCGGCGGGCTGCAAGACGCAAAAATGCTGAATTCGTACTAGAGTTGTTTGGCGGCAGAAATCCTTTGAGAGATGAGTTTTGTGAGGCGCAGGAAGAAAAATATAGAAAATATCGGGAGTATGCACGGGAGTACGAGGATAGCGTTAATGAAAGCTTGAATGAAATATCTTCAGAAATTCGTGAAAATGTTGCAATGCTTGACGAAGAATTGAAGGATTTGCGGGAAAAAAACAAAAAAATTATGAAAGAACTGAGCGAATCAAACAATCCCGTCATTCAGTTTTTCTTTAGCACGCTGAAAGAGCATAAAGAGAAATTTATTGATATATTCGATAAAGTTGATTCTTTAGATCAATGCAGATTATATCGCTATCATGGTTTTCTTATTGTGCTTCCTGACTCTGCGGAATTTGAGTGGAATGTGCCATATGAACTGATAGATGTGAAGGATGATGTGACATCTCATGGCAACGTAAGTGATGAACCGATTAAAAGAAAATACGGTGATCATTGGTTTTCTGATGAAGCTCATTTTGACAAGGAAGTGTTAAAGACGGAGTATAGGATTTTAGCAAAGAAATATCATCCTGATTCGGCAAAAGAAGTTGCTTCGGAGGCAATCTTTATAGAAATTCATTGTGAATATGAGGAAATACTAAAGCAATTATAGTTTGTTTTTGGGGTGGTGACAAAGATGTTTTGGATTATTTTAATGATACTGTTGCTGGCATTTGTGGTGAGCGCTTCAGGAAAAGCCGTAATCGGCGTGGGAACGGTTGCTCTGGCAATTTTTCTGATATACAAAATAACGGGATTATCTTTTCTCGTGTATTTTTCAAAATTTGGTTTAATTGTTATCATCATAATTATTGCAGGCACTGTATTATCCTGGTTCTTGGGGTAATAAAAATGATGATTCGTATTTTTAAAATAATATGCAC
>CAJLFL010000182.1 GCA_905205855.1 uncultured Eubacteriales bacterium
ACCGGACGGAAAAATTAGCCGTGAACAAACAGCCGCCGTTCTTTATCGTATTACAAATCATGAATATGAAAAGCCTTTTTCCGCATCGGGCGATGTCTTTTCGGACGTTGTGACCACACGCCGGTCTGCACATGACATTGAATATATGACAGATAAGGGGATTATCTATGGTTATCCGGACGGAAGTTTTAATCCGGAATCCAATCTGACGAGAGCTGAATTTGCTGCACTCATCTGCCGCTTTGCAAAGCTTGACAGTTCCAACGCAGAAAATCCGTTTTCCGATTTGAACGTATCACACTGGGCATACAATGATATTTCTGCACTCACCGCCTCAGGTTTTATTCAAGGTTATGAGGATAATACCTATGTCCCGAAAACGAAATAACACGTGCAGAGGTTATGACAGTCATAAATAAAATTTTAGGAAGAAATCCATCGGAAGCATATGTAAAAACTCTTAATTTTATGCCTTACAGTGACCTCAATAAAAACAAGTGGTATTACACTGCAGTTCTTGAAGCAACGATTACACATAATTATCTTCTTGATGATAAGGGCATCGAGAGTAAATGGGACGACTGTAAATAACAAAACAAACAAGGAGAGATAAATGTGTTTGGATATAAACTTTGCTCACACTGCAAAACCGGAAAATACACCTATGATCTTGACGGACGTTCGGCCGAGTGCCCGTATCTCGGCTACTTTAACGGTAAAAAATGTGCAATGTATAAATGGCTTGACAAGCCGGAAAAACGCAGTTTTCGTTGGAACAGATTAAAGAGGATTTTTATAAGCATTGTAGAATAGTTTTAAAAAAAAGACTTGACAAGTAAACGAACGTTTACTATAATATAAGTGAACATTCGTTTACTTATATAGGAGGTTATTTTGATGTCGGAAACAAAAGAGAGGATTTTGGATACCGCGCTCAGGCTGTTTGCGCGAAGCGGATTTGATGCTGTTTCTGTAAGTGAAATCGCAGCCGAACTCAGTATAACAAAGGGGGCGCTTTATAAGCATTACAAAAACAAACGTGATATTTTTGACAGTATTGTAGAAAAAATGTATTGTATCGACGCCCAAAGAGCTGAGGAATATAAAGTTCCTGAGCAGGGCTATGGCGTACAGCCGGATGCATACGGATATACGTCAGCGGAAAGCCTCAAAGAATTTACACTTGCTCAATTTAAGTTCTGGACCGAAGACGCTTTTGCGTCAGATTTCCGCAAAATGCTGGTTTTGGAACAATACAGAAGCAGCAAAATAGCAGAATTATATGACAGCTGTATTGTTTCGGGGCCTGTAACATATACTGCTGACATTTTCCGGGAAATGATTAAAAACGGTATCCTGAAAGATTCAGATCCGATACAGCTTGCCTTAGAGTATTATGCACCAATGTATCTGCTTATAAACCGATCTGATTATTGCGCGGACAAAACAGAGTTTGTGCAGCTGCTTGAAAACCATATTGATACATTTAACAAAACAAACTTAAAGAACAGGAGTGAATAAAGATGAAATATATTAAAAGTGAAAAATACAGTACGCCACAGCTTATGGCAAAAATTATGGGGCCAAATCCCGTTAAGCTTGAGGAGGAATTGCTTATTGACAATAAGATTCCGAATGGCGCAGTTGTCTGTGACCTCGGAAGCGGTCAGGGACTAACAAGCGTGTTTCTTGCAAAGGAATACGGTTTTACCGTTTATGCCGCAGATTTATGGAGCAATCCGGAGGATAACAGAAAGTTCTTTGACGAAATGGGACTTAACAGCAAGCAAATCATACCCGTAAAGGCGGATGCAACCGACTTGCCTTTTGAAAAGGATTTTTTTGACGCTGTTGTAAGTGCTGACTCGTATAACTACTTTGGACGTGATGAAAGATACCTTGACGAAAAACTTTTACCATTTGTAAAAAAAGGCGCTTATATTTATATTGCAATCCCCGGAATGAAGCATGATTGTCACGATAATCTGCCGCCTGAGCTTTTGCTTTCATGGACACCGGAACAGCTTGACTATATGCACGAAGTCAGTTACTGGACAGAAACCGTAAGCAAATGCAAGGGCGCTGATGTAATAAGCGTTAAAGAAATGGAGAGTAACGACGAGGTTTGGGCGGACTGGCTCGCGCAGGACAACGAATATGCTGCAGGTGATCGCAAATCAATGGAAGCAGGCGGCGGAAAATACCTGAATTTTATATCTATTGTACTGCAAAAAAAGTTCTGATTCAATAAAGCTATTGACATATCGGAACAGCAGTAATACAATGTATCCAAGGAGGGATTTTTTGTGAAAAAAATATTTGGTATTATACTTGGGGCATTGCTTATCTTAGGCGGTATAGTTTTTGCTCTTGATGCACTTGGGATTGCACCGGTAAATATTTCTTTTGACGGATGGTGGACGGTATTTATTATCGTTCCGAGCCTTTACGGACTTATTACAAGTAAAGACAAAATCAGTAACTTAATTATTCTGGCAATAGGCATATATCTTCTGCTCACCGCACAGGGCATAATAGAGCATGGTATGTTCTGGAAGCTTTTTGTACCGGTTATTATAGTTTTGATAGGAATAAAAATTATTATAAAAGCATTTAAAGGCGATGAAAACGTACATACATATGTCAAGGATGATGTTGTCGAATGTGCATCCGTATTTGATACAAAGACATCGGATTTTACCGGAGGGAATGTTAAAATCGCAAAGATAGGTGCAGTATTCGGCGGCACTAAGTGCAATCTTTCAGATGCATGCTTTGACAAAAACAGTCAGATAGATTTGTTCTGTATGTTTGGCGGCTCTGATATTATTGTTCCGGATTATGTCGATATAAAAATAAATGCATTTTGTCTGTTCGGCGGAATTTCAGACAAGCGAATCATCAAAGAAGGTACCGAAAAAACGGCCGAGCTTGTCATAAACGGTTTTTGTTTCTTCGGCGGCGCAGATATAAAATAATATATAAAACGGCTCAGATTCAGACGCATCAATGCGTTTAAATCTGAGCTGTTTTATTATCTGTTTTAAAAAACTCCAACCTTTTTTTGTTTTCTGCGTGTAATAAATAATAAAACCCACGGAGATGTAAGTATGAGCAAAAGTAAACCAAAGTCATTTGTATCAAATGTATTGATAATATTGTTCGCGCAGATAATTGTCAAGCTGCTCGGAATGTTATACAGAATGGTTATAACAAATATAGACGGCTTTGGAGATGCCGGAAACGGTTATTACTCTGCCGGATTTCAGATTTACACATTACTTTTGGCACTCTCATCAGTCGGAATACCAAGCGCAATATCCAAGCTGATTTCCGAAAGAGCAGCACTCAGGGATTACAGCGGCGCGGATAAAATATTCAAAACCGCTTTGCTGATTTTTGCGTTTATCGGAGCAGTATTATCAATAGTTTTATTCTTCTCCTCCGCCTCCATTGCTCGCTATATTCTCAACATGGACGGCGCCAAATATACTCTTGCCGCGCTTTCGCCGTCAATATTTTTTGTATGCGTTTCAAGTGTATTCAGAGGATATTTTTCAGGCATAAATAAAATGCAGGTCATGAGTCTTTCACAAATCATTGAACAGATTTTCAAATCCGTTCTTACCGTATTATTTGTTTTGGCGGCAGTAGGTCAAGATGCAAAGTTTATGTCGGCATATGCAAACCTTGCAACCACCGCCGCTACCGTATTTGGAACCTTATACCTTGCATTTGCGTACAAATGCAAAAAAGAAATAACGCCTGTAACGGATATAAGCGCTTTAAAAACAGATTTTATGCCCGTTGCAAAGAAAATACTTATGCTTGCAGTGCCAATTTCAATTTGTTCAGTCATTTCTGCCGTTAATCGTATCATCGACACGGCAACCATAACGCGCGGAATCGAAACAGCATTCAAATTATACATTCCGGCACATATCGGTGCAGCGGCAATAATCAATCCTGATTCCGCACAGCTTAATGCTGAAGCAGTAAGACTTTCGGGGATGCTTTCAAAAAGCGATACCCTTATAAATCTCCCTCTTGCTTTAAATATAGCATTGGCAACAGCTTTGGTTCCGGGCATAGCAAGATGCAATGCCGAAAAAAACATGCTTATGATAAAAAAATAGTCGTATTTGTAACCAAAAGCAGCAAAACCGGAAAAATAACGTCTAAGGATTTTACTTTTCTTGTTTTATCCGGAATAACAACAGGACTTTCGTGGCTTTGCTATTACAAAGCGCTGCAGGACGGGCCGGCAAGCATTGTTGCCCC
>CAJLFL010000183.1 GCA_905205855.1 uncultured Eubacteriales bacterium
CCAGAAGAATTTGGACTCACGCTTTAAAGCAACGGGCGTTGAGAATGTTTATATGCCCATGTTTATACCGGAAAGCTTGCTGCAAAAAGAAAAAGAGCATGTTGAGGGATTTGCACCGGAGGTTGCGTGGGTCACTCACGGCGGAAACGAGAAGCTTGCAGAGCGTCTTTGTGTCCGCCCTACTTCAGAAACTCTTTTCTGCGAGCATTACGCAGGGGTAATTCGGTCTTACAGAGATTTGCCAAAATTGTATAATCAATGGTGCAGCGTTGTAAGATGGGAAAAAACTACTCGTCCGTTTTTAAGAAGTGCTGAGTTTTTATGGCAGGAGGGACATACCGCTCATGCCACACAAGAGGAGGCACAGCAGCGCACCATACAAATGCTGAATGTATATGCTGATTTTTGCGAGGAGGAGCTTGCAATTCCTGTTATAAAGGGCAGAAAAACCGACAAAGAAAAATTTGCCGGTGCAAGCGAAACGTATACAATAGAGAGCATGATGCATGACGGAAAGGCATTGCAGTCGGGTACAAGCCATAACTTCGGTGACGGTTTTGCCAAAGCTTTCGGAATTCAATACCTTAACGATAATAACGAGCTTGCTTATGTTCATCAGACTTCATGGGGATTGTCGACAAGAATTATCGGAGCTATTATAATGGTTCACGGTGATGATGCAGGTCTTAAGCTTCCGCCGAGAATTGCTCCGGTACAGGCTGTAATTATTCCTATTGCACAGCATAAAGAAGGCGTGCTTGAAAAGGCAGATGAGCTTCAGAAAAGATTGGCGGATAAATTCCGTGTTAAAATGGACGGCAGCGATAAATCACCCGGCTGGAAGTTCAGTGAATATGAGATGCGCGGTGTTCCGGTGAGAATAGAAATCGGACCTAAGGATATAGCGAATAATCAGGCTGTTTTGGTAAGCAGAATAGATCGCAGCAAGACATTTGTTTCGCTTGATAACATAGAAGATGAGCTTGAAAATAAGCTTAATGAGATTCAGCAGCAAATGCTAGAGGCTGCACGAAAGAACAGAGATGAAAATACTTCTTCGGCTGCCGACTATGAGGAATTTAAAAAGATAATAGAAGAAAAAGGCGGATTTGTTAAGGCAATGTGGTGCGGCAGTGAGGAATGTGAGAATAAAATAAAGGAAGACACAACCGCTACATCAAGATGTATTCCTTTCGAACAGGAAAATATAAGTGATAAATGCGTATGCTGCGGGAAACCGGCGCATAAAATGGTGTATTGGGGCAAGGCTTATTAAATATAATTAGACTATACATACTGGAATTGAATCCAAATTGTGCTCGGCTCACGTATGAAATAATCGCAGGGAGGTGACTGAAATGTGGTGGGAAAGCTTTTATTACTCAGCTGTAAATCAGCTGTCATTGCTCAGACTTACTGATTTAATAGATATTGCGGCAGTAACATATCTTGTATACAAGGCACTTAAATTTATCAGAGATACAAGAACAATTCAGCTGCTAAAAGGCGTTGTTTTGCTTATAGTAATAACGCAGATCAGTTATTTTGCAAAGCTTAATACAATGTACTACATTTTAAGTAACTTTCTGCAGTTAGGAGTTATTGCACTGCTTATAGTATTTCAGCCGGAACTCAGACGTGTGCTTGAACATGTCGGACGTACCTCTGTCAGTAAATGGTTTAATTCAACAGGTGAGTTTGATGAAGCGGCAATGCGAATGATAAGGGAAATATCCAGAGGTGCACAGGCTATGGCAAATTCAAGAACAGGAGCGCTTATTGTTATTGAAAATGACGATAATGTAGATCCCCTTATAAGTTCGGGAATAAAGCTTGATGCCGAAACGACAAGTGAGCTTTTGGAAAATATTTTTGTGCCAAATACTCCGCTGCATGACGGAGCAGTTGTAATACGCAATAATAAGATTGAGCTTGCAACCTGTGTTTTGCCGTTGTCGCAAAATCCCAATATCAGACAGGAGCTTGGCACAAGACATCGCGCCGGCATAGGAATATCTGAGGAATCTGATGCTGTTGTCGTTATTGTGTCTGAGGAAACAGGAAATATTTCAATTGCTCATCGCGGAACGCTTGAAACCGGATTTAATGAGGAAACCTTAAGAGAGCGTATACTTGATTTGCTGAATGCAGACAGACCGTCTGATGAAACCACTAAAGGAAGTAAGTTTTCTGTAAAGGGCATTATTAAAAGGGGGAAAAGCAGATGAAGAAACTCCTTATAAGTGATAAAATGCTCAGACTTATTTCTTTTATAGTTGCTGTTTTGATTTGGCTTTATATAAATATAGTTATAAATCCGAGTATCGAAGTAACCGTGAGAGATTTGCCTATTCAGTTTGTCGGGACGGAAAAACTAAATGATAACGGACTTGGAATAGTAACTGAATCCGCAACCACAGTTACTCTTAAAATTAAGGGTAACCGTAAGACAATGGGCAAAAACAATATGGATACTATTATTGCAAAAGCTGATGTAAGCAATGTTTATAATACGGGAACGGTGTCTGTGCCGGTTGAAGTTGTTATACCGTTTGAAAATTCAGGAATTTCAAATCAGAGCGTATATGCTGTAGATATAAGTGTTGAAAAGATTAAATCCAAAACTCTTAATCTGGAGATAAATACTGAGGGAAGCCTTGCTGACGGATATATGGCAGGACCGATTGATATAAACCCGTCAAGCGTTACAATAAGCGGTCCCGAATCAGTCATAGGCAAGATTGTAAAAGCAGGGGTTACACTGGACTACGGAAATGCCGATGTGGATATAGATGCTGAAGTTCCCATAAGGCTTTACGGAGCTGACGGCAAAGAATTTTCAATAATGGACGCTATTTTGACAAGAATAAACCGCGATAATACCGGATGCAAGGTCCATTGTGCCGTGGTTAAGCTTAAAGAAGTTGATATACGTCCGATATTTGATGATGACGAATTGATTAAACGGGATCAGATTATATACTCGATAAATCCGTCTGAGGTACAGATATACGGCGAAACAGCGCTCACGGCAAAGATAAGCTCAATATCCACAGAAATTATCTCGACTGAAAAGCTCAGAGAGAATAAAAAGGTTAAGGTAAAACTCAATATTCCGGAGGGTGTAAAAGTTCTTCAGGATATCGGAGAGGTAGAGTTAACCTTAAAGGATGTTCAGGGACAAAATTAAGCAGCAGTCCGGACGGAGATTTGTATATGGAAATAGTTATTCGTTCAATTAAAATGCCGATTTGTCATACAGAACAGGATGTAATCAAAGCCGCACAAGAAATTGTGCGGCTGCATTGTGTTTCCGCAGATAAATTCCGCATAAGTAAACAGTCGCTTGATGCACGCAAAAAAAATGATATTCATTATGTCTACAGCGTTACTGCAGAGGCGAAGGACAATACTGTATGCGATGGTAAAGTCATATGCCCGTCAAAGCAGGCGGGAGGTATTGAAATCCCTCAAAAAAAACTTGCCGAAAGACCCATAGTGACAGGAACAGGACCATGCGGTCTTTTTGCGGCGTATATACTTGCAAAATCAGGCAATCCGCCTATTGTACTTGAACGCGGCGAAAGTGTTGAAAAACGTACGGAAGCAATAACTCGGTTCTGGAATGGCGGAAAGCTTGACAAGAATTCAAACGTGCAATTCGGTGAAGGCGGAGCAGGTACGTTCTCCGACGGAAAGCTGAACAGCGGTATAGGCGATCCGCGGCAGAGATATGTGCTTCAGACCTTTGCCGAGCATGGTGCACCAAAAGATATTTTATATAAGGCAAAACCTCATATAGGAACAGACAAGCTGCGTGGTGTTGTAAAATCTATGAGAGAGGAAATAATCCGTCTTGGCGGAGAGGTTAGATTTGGTTCCTGTCTTACCGGAATTAAAACGCACTGCGGAAAGCTTGATGAAATAGAAATAAACAATAATGAAGCGTTAAGCTGCAGATTGCTTGTACTGGCAATCGGTCACAGCAGCCGCGATACCTATGAGATGCTTTATAAAAACGGTGTTGCAATGCAAGCAAAAGCGTTTGCGGCGGGCGTAAGGATAGAACATTTACAGTCTATGATAAATTCAACGCAATATGGATGCCGGGACAATAACCTGCCGCCTGCTGATTATAAGCTTGTATACAACGGAAAAAACCGCAGCTGTTATTCGTTTTGTATGTGTCCGGGCGGACAGGTTGTCGCGGCACAGAGCGAACCG
>CAJLFL010000184.1 GCA_905205855.1 uncultured Eubacteriales bacterium
TTGCGGACAAATTCGGGCGTAAGCCGTTTTTGGTTATTAACACGTTATGTATGGGCTTAGGGCTGTTCCTTGTGTATTTATCCAAAGATATCTACGTTTACATGATAGGCGGCACGTTGATGGGTTTTATGGTCTCGCACGATATGCAATGCGTGTACATACTGGAATGCTCCGATGCAAAGTCTCGCGCCCGTAACTACGCAATCGTAAAAGCGGTGGCGATACTGGGCACGTTACTTGTTCCGTTGCTTAGGGCTACACTCATGCAAAACGTAAGCGAGCGTTGGCACGTAGTATATTTGGTGCCGGCAATTATCGGTTTTGTAATGTCGTTATTCGCGCTGCTTTTTGCTAAGGAAACAAACGCATTTTTGATTAAAAGAATAGAGTATTTAAAAACGCCTATAGAAGAACGTGAACAACGCAGCAAGGAAGGACGCGAACAAAACGCACAAGGCGGAATTCTGACCGCTGTAAAATTCGCATTCAAACACAGACAATTGCGCTTTTTGATTATTGCTTGTTGCTGCTTTTATCTCGCTTCGTTAGGTACGGCAACGTACAGTACGGTCATGGCAAAGTCGGCGCTGATGACGGAAGAAGAAATAACTCTTGCTTTGTTTCTGTATCCCGTCGGCAACGCGCTGTTTACATTGATTTCCGGTTTTGTGTCGGATAAATTCGGACGTAAAGTAACTATAGTCGCAATGTCTTGTTCGGCGTTGACGTGTTATTTGCTGTTTATCTTTAGCGGTATGTTCAAGTGGACTCCGTATTTGACGGGTTTTGCTATCGGCGGATTTATGGGCAGTTACTGGGGCGCAGGCGATACCATCGGCGGAATTATGTTTTCCGAATCGTCTCCTACAAACCTGCGTTCGTCGGTTACGGTAATCAATACGTTACTTAACGGAGTTATGGGCGGACTTGCAACAGTTATTACTATGATACTGCTGCCTATCATTCCCGAAAGCATGTTCGGTTATATGTATTTGGGATTGACGGTTCCAGGGCTTGTAGGGGCAATTGTAATAATGTGGCTGTTTGTCGGCGAAACTCGCGGACTTGATCTTAAAACTGTAACCGGTACGGAATGGGATAAGCCTAAAAAGGTTAAAGAAGAACAACAGGATGGTGAATAAAATGAATAACAAACGATTTGAAATCGGCGCAAGCGAACAGCCGTTAGATATTATTAAGGAAACGTGCGGTTTTGCGGGCATTTTTAAGCAAATAGGCGTTATAGGGGATTCTTTGTCATCGGGCGAGTTTGAAAGTCACGATGAAAACGGAAATATAGTTTATACCGATATGTACGAGTACTCGTGGCCCGCCGTTTTAGAGCGCATTACTGGAACAAAATACAACAATTATTCCCGCGGCGGCATGACCGCGCGTGAGTATGTTCAAAGTTGGGCGGACGCAAACGGATTTTGGCAATGGAATCAAGCGTATATTATTGCGTTAGGCAACAACGATTCGTTTGTGTTCGGGCATCCTCTGGGAAGTGTCAAGGACGTCAACGCCGATTGTCCGCAGGATAATGACGATACGTTTTTCGGTAATATGGGCAAAATCGTTTCCAAACTTAAAACAATAGAGCCTAACGCGCGTATTTTTGTTGTAACTCCTCAACTGCGCGGTGAAGCGTGTGATAACGATATCCGTTATATCGCAAGCGAACTCGCCAAATTGTGCGATATGTTTGAGTTTACTTACTTACTGGATATGACTGCGCATGCGCCCGTATACGATGCAGAAATGCGTAAATCGTTCGGGTTGGGCTTTCATCCGAACCCGATGGGTTACTATGCATACGCGTTGATTGTGGGAAATTATATCGATTACATTATCAGAAGTAACCCGCAGGAATTTGCTACGATACCGTTTGTAGGTACGTTGCTCAAAAACAAAGATTACAAATAGGAAAGGTATTGACTTACCGGTCAAAAGAACTTTATCAGGAAGCTTAAACGAAAGGTCTTGCAGAAGGAAGCTTAAAAAATATGGCAGCCGTGTCAGGAAAAATTTCCTGACGCGGCTGCCTTTTAGAGTGCTGGACTGCGCTAAGCCATGTTATCATATTGCGTGTCGTGCTGTCCTTTTGTCACACAGTTCGTGTCGTCCATTTGGAAGCGTCCCAGACCGTATCTGCGAGCCCGTCATAGAACTCGGGCTCATGGCATACCATCAGAATGCTTCCGCGATATGCGATCAGTGCACGCTTCAATTCGTCCTTGGCATCCACATCGAGGTGGTTGGTGGGCTCGTCGAGGACGAGTACATTGGAGGGACGGTTGATCAGCTTACAGAGACGCACCTTTGCCTGTTCACCGCCGGACAGGACTTTGACAAGACTTTCAATATGCTTGGTTGTAAGGCCGCATTTTGCGAGAGCGGAACGCACCTCATACTGGCTGTAGCCCGGAAACTCCTTCCAGATCTCCTCGATACAGGTTGTGGAAATATCCTGACTCATTTCCTGCTCGAAATAGCCGATCTCCAGATAATCTCCCTGCTCTACGCTGCCGGAGAGGGGATCGATCAGGCCGAGGATGCTCTTCAGCAGAGTTGTCTTACCGATTCCGTTTGCACCGGTGATGACGATCTTGGAGCCGCGTTCCATGGACAGATTCAGCGGGGAGGACAGCGGCTCGTCATAGCCGATTACGAGGTCGGACGTCTGGAAAATATATCTGCCGGGCGTGCGTGCCTCTTTAAAATTGAACTCCGGCTTCGGCTTTTCAGCCTGCAGTTCTATTACATCCATTTTGTCCAGCTTTTTCTGACGGGACATCGCCATGTTTCTGGTGGAAACACGAGCCTTGTTGCGGGCAACGAAATCCTTCAAATCTGCAATTTCTTTCTGCTGCTTGTTATAGGCGGCTTCCAGCTGCGCTTTTTTCATCGCATAAACCTCCTGGAACTTGTCATAATCGCCTACGTAGCGGGTCAGCTGTTGATTGTCCATGTGGTAGATCAGGTTGACGACGCTGTTTAAGAACGGAATATCATGAGAAATCAGGATAAACGCGTTTTCGTAATCATTTAAATACCGTTTGAGCCATTCGATATGAGAAACATCGAGATAGTTGGTGGGCTCGTCCAAAAGCAGGATGTCCGGTTTCTCCAACAGAAGCTTGCCCAAAAGTACCTTAGTACGCTGACCGCCGGACAGCTCGGAAACATCCTTGTCCAGACCGATTTCGGAAAGCCCGAGGGCGCGGCCAACCTCATCAACCTTGGAATCGATCATATAAAAATCGTGTGCAGTCAAAAGCTCCTGCAGCGTTCCGGCGTCCTCCATCAGCTGCTGCATGGTATCCTCGTCTGCTTCGCCCATCTTTTCATAAATCCCGTTTAATTCCTGTTCCATATCCAGCAAAAAATCAAAGGCAGAGGTCAGTACCTGACGGATGGTCATGCCCTTTTCAAGGGCAGTGTGCTGATCCAGATAACCGGCGCGGACATTTTTGGACCATTCGACCTTACCTTCATCGGGCTGCAGGCGACCGGTGATGATGTTCATAAAGGTGGATTTTCCCTCGCCGTTTGCGCCAATTAAGCCGATGTGCTCACCCTTTAAAAGACGGAAGGAAACGTCATGGAAAATGGCTCTGTCGCCAAAGCCGTGAGACAGATGTTCTACGTTTAAAATACTCATATTGTTCTCTCTGTACTTTCTGAATTCTGAGTGTTGATATCGGATTGCTTCGTGCTTCCGTGCCCTCACAATCCGCAAAGACTATGTCCCGAAAAGTATAACGGGAAAAAAAGGAATTGACAACCCGTAATTCACAGAAATTCTTGAGCTTTTCCTGAAATAGTTACTGTTCACCCGTACCCTGAGACATTGAAAACGAACAAAAGTTAGTCTATTCTACTTCTGAAAAATGAATTTTTGAACCCGATGGATATGGCGTCAGGGCAAAAGGTCTCTCACCCACCGATGAGCAAGCTTATGCAGGCTTAGCCCTTTTGCCTCTGATATCATGAAGATTACGATATTGAGGAGGGAAAGTGATGTTTCTGGAAATCAGAGGAATCCGAAAGTCCTTCGGCGAGGGCGACAGTCTGGTGGAAGTATTAAAAGGCATTGACCTTTCCGTGGAAAAAGGAGAATTTTGTGTGCTGCTTGGACCGTCGGGGTCGAGTTTGTCAAGATACTTTTTGTGGATTTTCTAAATTAAATGATTTG
>CAJLFL010000185.1 GCA_905205855.1 uncultured Eubacteriales bacterium
AGTCAAATTTTAAATTCGGAATTATTTTTTTTTTTTTTATATAAGCTAAAGTCATTTTGAATTATTTTTAATTTTTATCCAAAATAGTCTTAAATACTCCTGTTTTCTTTCTTTTTTATATCATTTGTAAATTTATACCACCAATTTTGGTTATTGTGCAATACAAAATTTTCTGTTATACTAAAAAGAGTCGTTTTTATGTGTGTTTACGATTTTATCACAGCATTGTTACAAAAGTATTACACAGCGAGTAGTTCCCATAATTACGCCGATTGTTTCAGTAACACTATTGTAACATAAACGGCGAAATTTTGATTGTGCAATTTTCACAAAAGCAAGTTTATTTTTGCCGTTATTTATCACATATCCAAAATTTGGAGGAAAATTTACTATGGACTCATCTTTAATTTATCCGGGCGAACAGCTTGACGATTTGCAGCTAAACGGAATGAAACTTATTCAAAATCCCAAGTGGTTTTGTTTCGGTGTTGACGCTGTATTATTATCGGATTATGCCTCAAAAAATATCAAAAAAAACAGTCTTGTGCTCGACTTATGTTCCGGAAACGGAATCATTCCGATTTTGCTTTCACAGAAAAGCACGGCGGCACATATTACCGGTCTTGAACTGCAAAAGCCTGTTGCGGAAATGGCAGAACGCTCTGTCAAATACAACGGTCTGCAGGACAAAATTTCTATGGTCTGCGGGAATTTAAAGGACGCTCCTGAACTTTTTGGCAAGAGTTCTTTCCAATATATTACCTGCAATCCGCCATACAAGGAAGCCGGCGGAGGTCTGCTGACAAGCACTGATATTACAGCCATTGCACGGCACGAAATTATGTGCTCGCTTGAAGATGTGGTACGAGTTTCTTCTATATTATTAGAGCCGCAGGGAAAACTGTGTATGATTCACCGTCCGGAACGCTTGGCAGACATTATATATATTATGAAGAAATACCGTATAGAACCAAAACGCATGAGATTTATACACTCATACACGCATAAAAGTCCGGTTATGCTGCTGATTGAGGGAGCACGATACGGAAATCCCAAACTGTTTATAGATCCTCCATTATATATATATGAAAGAACAGGTGTTTATTCCTCCGAAATAAACAAAATTTATGGCAGAAAGGATGATAACAAATGAGCGGAAAATTATACTTGTGTCCGACACCGATAGGTAATTTAGGCGATATAACGCTGCGTGTCTTAGAACAGCTGAAGGCATCCGACCTGATAGCCGCCGAGGATACCAGAGTAAGTATGAAACTGTTAAATCATTACGGAATAAATGTGCCGGTTACCAGTTATTATGAACACAATAAGCGTGAAAAAGGCAGCTATCTCATAGAAAAGCTTAAATCCGGCATGAATATATCAGTAATAACAGATGCCGGGATGCCCGGAATTTCCGATCCCGGTGAGGACTTGGTCAGACTTTGTATCCGCGAGGGAATACCCGTCGAGGCTCTGCCGGGGCCGTGTGCATTTGCCACTGCGCTTACTGCATCAGGCATGCCTGCCGGCAGATTCTCGTTTGAGGGTTTTTTGACTGTTAATAAGAAAAACCGAATCGAACATCTTTTATCCGTAAAAAACAATACCGAAACCCTTATTTTTTATGAGGCGCCGCACAAGCTTATATCCACATTAAAGAATATGCTTGAAGTATTCGGCGACAGGCGGATAGTCCTTGCAAGAGAAATCACAAAGCGCTATGAAGAATACAACCGCACCACACTCAGCGAAGCTTTATATTATTATGAAGAAAACCCTCCTAAGGGAGAATTTGTTCTTATAGTAGACGGCGCGGACAAAGAGGAACTTGAAAAGGAACGTCTTGACTCTCTGCCGTCAGCAGAGGAACTTATCCGTAAATATTCCAAAGAGGGCATGAGAGCAAAGGAGATTACAAAACGTGTCGCGGATGAGCTTAAACAGCCGCGCCGCGATATTTATGATTTATATTTAAAATTAAAAGAATCACTCTGAAAGTCATAATACCGAATCTTGTTTCATATTATGGTATAAACAAAAACTTATACTGATACGAAATGAGGTAATGCTTTTATGTCTATCAATCTGATAAAAGAAGAAATCAAGACCGATAAGGTCATTTGCCAAAAGTATAGTCAAACCATGATAGAAAGCGATATAATTGTTCCGGACGTTAACCCTGACATAAAAAAGATACTTGAAATCAGCGGAAATGCCTGCATAACTCAAAAAATGATACAGCCTGACAAGGTTTTGCTTCAAGGGAATGTTCATATGACGGTTTTATATGTTCCGGACAGCACAGACTCCGGAAAAATCAAAAGTCTTTCCGCATCGCGTGAATTTTCGCATAGCATTGATTGCCGCGGAGTAACGCCGGAAATGCAGCTGACAGCGGAAATCGCTTCTTTATCGTTTGACAGCACCCTCATCAACAGCCGAAAGCTATCGCTCAGATGTACTCCGGGAATAAATGTCAAGGTAAGCACCGCTGTTATTCTGCCGATAAGCACCGATATAGAGGATAACGGGAATATTGCTTTGAAAAAGGAATCCCTACGCCTTATATCAGAAACCGGTGCCGCCGAATCTCAAATTATTCTTAGACATCAGCTTGAGCTTTCAGCCGGCAAGCCGCCTATAGGCGAAATACTCAGAGTAAATGCGGTGCCGTATTCAACAGAGCTTTGTATAATGGACGGCAAGGCTGTCGCCAAAGGGCAGATTAAAATATGTATGCTGTACTCTGCCGACACCCCGGATGAAGAAATACAGTTTATGGAATACCTTTTACCATTTACAGAAATTCTTGATATTGACGGAATCACAGAGGGTATGGAGGGCGAGATTGATTATAATGTAAACGATATGTATTATGAAATCCGTGATGATTCGGACGGTGAGCCGAGAAATCTCGGAATAGAGCTTGTGTTAAATGCCGCAGTCAAAGGCAGCGAGCTTTATGATATAGATGCGATAACCGATGCATATTCACTTTCAAACGCTCTTGACAGCACCATAAAGACATACCACGTAGAACAGCTTTTGGATAACAGCACAGCCGAAATCACGCATAAGGATCAAGCAAAGCTGCCTCCGATGCTTCCACCTCTCCGTCAGGTATGCGACGTAAGCTCAAATGTCAATATTGACCGTATTACGGCAGAAAATGACCATATTATTGTATACGGAACCATACATACAAATATTTTGTATTTGTCAGATGACGAAAACACCCCTGTTTCCGAATTCAACCACAACACGGAGTTTTCACATGACTTTACGGTTTTGGGAGTCGGCACGGACACTGCCTGCGACGCCGGAGCATTTATGGAGGACGTAAGCTATACTCTGAGCGGCGGTGACAGTCTTGAACTCAGGTTTGTACTGGGATTATCCGTAAAATCTCTTAAAACAGGTGATATATCTATAGTAGATGAACTTTCGGAATATACTCCGGAAAGCTGTGACGAGCTTCCGTGTATCGTAATATATTTTGTTCAAAAAGGCGATACTCTGTGGAATATAGCCAAACGCTACCGCACGACAGTCGACAGCATAAAAGCTTTGAATAATCTTGACAGCGATACAATTTATCCGGGACAGAGAATTAAAATTACATCTGCTGATATTATATAAGATAAAAGGCAGCTCGAATGAGCTGTCTTTTATCCTGTAAAGTCTTCTTCAAACACCGCAAGTCTTTGTTTATTTTCCAATATAATTCCGTTGCTCAGCTGTCTTATGTCATCCTCGCTTAAATCTCCCGGATTGATTTTCAGCGCATATAAAAACTCTTCCTTACCGCTCCGGCACAAGTAAATTGAAATATTATTATTTTCAAGCCTTGCCATATAATATTCACTGTCCGCTGCAGCGGCAACAGCCTCATCACTGCCGTTACTGCTGTCGGCGGCCTCAGCCGCTGCCGTACCCGGCATTGAGTTTTCCAGTCTTCGGTTTTGATAACGATAAGTAATTACATATGAAACATAGCCTGTCAAAACCGCAAGAGAAAACACTATTACTCCCAAAACGAGTCCTCTGAAAAGTTTTTTTGTCATATTAACCCTCCAAATTACAAAGTTTATATTTTTGTAACACTAATTTAATTTATTATTAACAAGCTTGGGACTTTTTATTCGCAAAAGTATGATATACTAT
>CAJLFL010000186.1 GCA_905205855.1 uncultured Eubacteriales bacterium
AAACCTCTCATACCTCTCGTCCGAAATCAGTCCGATTTCATGTCCGAGCGGAGTAAGCCTTAAATCCGCGTTATCCTGTCTGAGCAGCAGACGGTACTCTGAGCGTGACGTCATCATACGGTACGGCTCATTGGTGCCTTTGGTAACCAAATCGTCTATAAGCGCGCCTATATACGCCTCAGAGCGGTCAAGCACAACAGCCTCTTTGCCGCCGAGCAGCCTTGCGGCGTTAATTCCGGCAATAAGTCCCTGTGCGGCAGCCTCCTCATATCCGGAGGTACCGTTAAACTGACCCGCGCCGAACAGTCCCTTTAGCCTTTTAAATTCAAGCGAGGGTTTAAGCTGAAGCGGATCGGCACAATCGTACTCTATCGCATATGCACATCTCATTACCTGTGCATGCTCAAAGCCGGGCAGCGAATGAATCATCTGTATCTGTATATCCTCCGGCATACTGCTTGAAAAACCCTGGAGATACATTTCCTCCGTATCAAGTCCCATAGGCTCGACAAAGAGCTGATGTCTTTCCTTATCCTTAAACCTTACTATCTTATCCTCGATTGAGGGACAATACCTCGGCCCTATTCCCTTTATATCACCGCCGTACAGCGGAGAACGGTGTAGATTGTCAAGTATTATCTTATGCGTTTTTTCGTTTGTATATGTGATATGACACGAAACTCTGTTTTCAAGCTCACCGGAGGTTTCAAACGAAAACGGAGTAATCTCATCATCACCGACCTGTTCCTCCAGAACCGAAAAATCTATGCTTCTGCGGTTAATTCTGGGCGGAGTACCTGTTTTAAAGCGTCTTAGCTCCACGCCGATTTCCGCAAGGTTTTTTGACAGCTCGGTCGCCGGAAACACGCCGTCCGGGCCGCTTTCCATGCTGAACTCGCCCACAATTATTCTTGATTTTAAGTATGTCCCGGTACAGATAACCGCCGCACGGCACAGGTATTCTGCGCCGCCGCGCGTAATCACCGATTTTACGGCATTATCTTCATCAAGAGTCACCTTTACTATTTCCGCCTGTCTGACGTCAAGGTTTTCCTCCAGCTCCAGACAGTGCTTCATCCGTATCTGATAGTGCCGTCTGTCAATCTGCGCCCTCAGCGAATGAACCGCCGGGCCTTTGCCGCGGTTGAGTATTCTTGACTGAATAAAGGTTTCATCCGCAGCCTTGCCCATTTCACCGCCCAGAGCGTCAATTTCCCTTACCAGATGTCCTTTGGCTGTACCGCCTATACTTGGGTTGCACGGGAGGTTTGCCACGCTGTCAAGTGAAATCGAAAACAGACAGGTCTTCATGCCGAGCCTTGCCGCAGCAAGTGCAGCCTCAATTCCGGCATGGCCGCCGCCGACAACGGCAACGTCATATGTATCTGCCTCAAACAAATGTCAACACCTCTTATCCTCTAAAATAGCCCTGTGATTTTTCCGTCACTGTCAATATCCATCCTGTTTGCCGCAGGCTCTTTTGGCAGTCCGGGCATGGTCATAACATCACCGGTCAGAGCAACGACAAAGCCTGCACCGGCTGAAACACGCACCTCTCTGACTGTTATCTTAAAGTCTGACGGTCTGCCGAGTTTTTTGGGATCGTCAGAGAGCGAATACTGCGTTTTTGCCATACATACGGGCAGTTTGTCAAAGCCAAGCTCTGTCAGACGGCTGATTTCACGCTCAGCCTTTGCTGAATACTCAACGCCGTCCGCACCATAAATTTGCTCTGCTATTGCGGAAATCTTATCCTTAATCGGCATTTTCTCGTCATATATCGGTTTAAAGCTGCCGCTGCCGTCGTTATTATCAATCACATCAACAATTTTGTTTACCAAATCAACGCCTCCTGCGCCGCCTTTGGCGAACACCTCGCACATTGACACCTCAACGCCCATATTACGGCAGTATTCGGTGATAACCTCAAGCTCTGCCTCCGTATCTGTCCCGAACCTGTTTACGGCAACGATAACCGGCAGTCCGTATTTTTGCATATTCTCTATATGCGCGCCGAGGTTTACAATTCCGCTGCGGAGCGCGTCAAGGTTTTCATCCGCAAGGTTGGCTTTGGCAACACCGCCGTTATACTTCAGTGCACGCACAGTTGCGACAAGCACAACAAGGCTTGGCTTTAAGCCGCCATAACGGCACTTTATGTCAAAGAACTTCTCCGCGCCGAGGTCAGAGCCAAACCCTGCCTCTGTTATGCAGTAATCGGCAAGTTTGAGTCCAAGACGTGTCGCCATAACCGAGTTACAGCCGTGTGCAATGTTGGCAAACGGTCCGCCGTGCATGATACACGGAGTATTCTCAAGCGTCTGGACAAGGTTTGGTTTAAGCGCGTCTTTAAGCAAAAGTGCCATAGCGTTTGCAACATTAAGCTGCGCTGCGGTAACAGGCTGCTTGTCATAGTCATAGCCGATTACTATTCTGCCAAGTCGTGCTTTTAAATCCTCAAGTCCGTCAGCAAGGCAGAGAATTGCCATGACCTCGCTTGCCACAGTAATCATAAATCCATCCTCACGCGGGAGTCCGTTTGTGCGGCCGCCAAGTCCCACAACAACCTGTCTTAATGCGCGGTCGTTCATATCAAGACAACGCTTCCAGGTAATCCGCCCCGGATCAATGTTAAGCGCGTTGCCCTGGTGTATATGATTGTCAATCGCAGCCGACAGCAGATTGTTTGCGGCAGTGATTGCGTGCATATCACCCGTAAAGTGGAGGTTTATGTCCTCCATAGGTACAACCTGTGCATAACCGCCGCCTGCCGCACCGCCTTTTATTCCCATAACAGGGCCGAGCGACGGCTCTCTTAAAGCTATTACGGCGGATTTGCCGATTTTTTGCATAGCCTGTCCGATTCCTACGGTGGTTGTGGTCTTACCCTCGCCTGCAGGAGTCGGATTTATAGCGGTAACAAGCACAAGCTTGCCGTCCTTTCGGCTTTTTACGGCTTCAATCACTTCGTTGCCGAGTTTTGCCTTGTACTTTCCGTAAAATTCAAGAGTATCGCCGGATATACCGAGTTTTTCGGCTATCCGGCCTATAGGAAGCATTTTTGCACTCTGTGCGATTTCTATATCTGTTTTCATTCTTCCGCTCCTTTATTTTATAAAAGCTGTATTCCTTTTTTGTTACATTCCTCTATTGTCTTTTCGTCCCAGACAGACGCCTGAACCTCGCCGATATGCGCCTTGCCCAAAAGCAGCATACACAGACGCGACTGTCCTATTCCGCCGCCCATTGTCAGCGGAAGTCTGCCTTCAAGCAGCGCTTTGTGGAACGGCAGCTTTCTTCTGTCGTCACAGCCCGCTTTTTTAAGCTGCTCGTCAAGTGATTTTTCGTCCACGCGGATTCCCATAGACGAAACCTCAAAGGCTATACCCAAAAGGTCATTCCAGAACAGTATATCACCGTTGAGCTTCCAGTCGTCATAGTCAGGAGATCTGCCGTCATGCTTTTCTCCGGAATTTAAGTAATCGCCGATTTCCATGATAAACACGGTTTTATGTTCTTTTGCATAGACGTTTTCACGTTCTTTTGCGGTAAGCTCCGGATACATATCCTCAAGTTCCTGTGTGGTGATAAAGCTGATTTCTCTGCTGAGGCTTGTGGTAATCTGCGGATACTTCTTTTTAAGTTCGTCCAGGGTATCGCAAACGGCGTTTACGATAAGCTTTACCGTTGCTTTAAGGTATTCCTTGTTTCTGTCCTCACGAGTGATAACCTTACACCAATCCCACTGGTCAACATAGATTGAATGAATATTCGACAGTTCCTCGTCACGGCGGATTGCGTTCATATCGGTATAAAGTCCGTTGCCGACATGAAAATCGTATTTAGCCAGAGCCATTCTTTTCCATTTTGCAAGTGACTGTACCACCTGGGCTTCGGTTTCCGCATCCGGAATGTCAAACGAAACAGGTCTTTCAAAACCGTTAAGGTTATCGTTAAGACCGGTATCCGCCTTGACAAACAGCGGTGCGGTAACGCGGTGAAGATTTAAGGCTTCTGACAGCCTTTCTATAAAGCTGCGCTTTATAAGTTCTATCGCAGCCTGTGTGTCATAGATTCCAAGCTTTGGAGTGTAGTTTTCCGGAATTCTGATTACGCTCATTTTTAAATTTCCTTTCTGTCTTTAAATTTATTTT
>CAJLFL010000187.1 GCA_905205855.1 uncultured Eubacteriales bacterium
CCTTATCGGATGTATTGTCATTTTTCGGTTTATCGGTCTCAACCGCACCCGGCGGCTCAAACGGCTGTGTTTCCTCCTCCGGTAAAGCCTCGGAATGCGTTGTTTTATCCTCCGATACCGCATCATTTTCTTTCAAATCCACGTCAGATTTATCTCCGTTATTATCCGACGTTATATCTGAATTTTCATTTTCTGTCTGCTCTGCCCTTTCGGTCACGCCGGGAATAACCTCTGTGTCCGTTCTCTGATGTGTTATTTGGGGAGAGCCATTAAACCAAAAAGATACAATAAGCACAGCAATAACTATCACGCCCAATACTATTCTGCTTATGTATCTTTTCATCAGTTTATCTCCTTACTTTTATAACCGTCCGGTGCACCTGAGCACATTATAAAGCATAACCGCTATTTCGGCACGAGTGACGTTCTTCCACGGATTTATTTCTGTTTCTTCATTTGATATAATTTGATTATCATAGCAAAATGCCATAGCGGACTCTGCCCAGCCGCTTACGGTAGTATAATCCGTAAATTCCGAAAGTATATCGCGTGTCTGAGCATACTCGGTATTCATTCCGCAAAGCTTGGCACTGCGCGCAATCATAACCGCCGCTTCTTCCTTTGTGATAACGCCGTACGGATTAAATTCTGTCAACGAAACACCCGTAACTATCTTATTATCACAAGCAGCGCTGACATATCCGTAAAACCAATCATCACCCTTTACATCATCAAAATTATTACTCCCGGAAGGAGTTAAATCAAGCGACCGTGTAATAACAGCCGTAAACTCCGCTCTGGTCATGGTAGCATACGGTTCAAACTCAGTTTCTGTCCTGCCGTTTATTATTTTTCTCTCAGCAAGCGCCTCAATCTGTTTTCTTTCCTTTATATCGGCTATATCATCAAAGGTTTTCAGCGAATTTTCCGGCAGCACAGCCCTATCTTCGGTATTATTGTTGTTATTCTGAGAATCCTTCTTCACAACATCCGTCATATCCCACAGCGGCGTGTTGCCTTGTTCAAAACGCTTTAAAGCAGCAAGCGCATAAACGCCCTGCTCGGTCGCCATCTGATTTACCGCTCCGTTACGCTCATGACTAAAGCCGTTTCCGGTATAGAACTCCATCAGATTGTCATACAGAGTTTTGCCGTTTTTGACAAAGCGTTTATCATCAACAGGTATTTTAAGCGCACAAAGAGCCGTTATGACCTGAGCCGCTGTTTCTGCATTTTCTGTGTTTCCGCTTAAATAGCCCCCGTTTTCGTTCTGCCGTGCAGACAAAAATTCAACCGCCGCATCAACCGCCGCCTGAGCCCTCGGCTGTGCGCGGTATTTAGCAAGAGAGCAAACAGCCATCGCCGTAATATCAGCATCCGAATCCGAAGCTGCGCTCAAGCCCCAGCCTCCATCACCTTTCTGCAATGACAAAATCTGCTCCGTATACATTGCGCGGCTTGCTTTTACTGCCGCCCCGTCATTCTGCGGAATATCATAATTTCCGCAGTCAAGCGCAATCAATGCCCATACGGCACCATTCAAACCTTGAAAAACTGTCTTTTCATAATCTCCGAGCGGCAAAAGCAAATTATAACCGCCTGCATCAGATGGGTTTTTGCCTATCGCTGTAAGCGCAAGTATTACCCGCGAATATTCTGTATACTTTCTTTCGTGTAAAACTCCGTGGTTTTTATCAAGATACGCTTTAAGGTTATCGTAATATTTTTGATAATACTCCTCCGGGATTTCATAGCCGCTCCTTGCCGCGCCTATTATCATCCATTCTCCGCCTATAGAGGAAACCGTTGGTTCCGGCACAGACGACAGCATATATCTTATACTGCTGTCAAGAACCGAATCAATATCCTCCGCGGCAAATACCGCCTGCGGAAGTATTATCAAAAAAGTCAGTAAATATGCCAATAACCTTTTCATATCAAGCTCCTTTAGTTTAACGCCAATTAAACGTAACAAGTCCATATATGTAAAGCAGAATAATTGCCGCAGGTATAACATAAGTAAATACAGGCTTCATCCAGTTTTTAACCTTCAGTCCCTTACCTTCATTAGCTTCTGCCTTAAATGCCTCCCAGCCCCAGCCGTAACGCTTGTTACAGCAGAACAAAGCAATAATCAATGAACCGAGCGGCAGAATGTTTGTACTTACAATAAAATCCCATAAATCAAGCCACGCACTGCCCTCTGCAAACGGAACAAAACCCGAAAAAGTGCTGTAGCCTAGTGCAGTTGTCAAAGATATGGCAAATATACCGATTCCGCATATAAGGCACGCTTTAGGTCTGCTCCAACCTGTCATTTCACGCACGCAGGCAAGGATAGTTTCGCACACTGCAAGCACTGTAGAAAGCGATGCAAAAACCATAAACAGGAAGAATAACGCTCCCCACCAGCGTCCGCCCGACATATTGTTAAATACGGATGCCATTGTATCAAAAAGCAGACTCGGTCCGGAGTTGACTTCAACATTGAATGTAAAGCACGCCGGGAAAATAATCAAGCCGGAAACTATCGCAACAAAGGTATCAAGGAATATGATATTTAAGGATTCGCCGAGAAGTGAGTGATCCTTACCGATATAGCTTCCGAAGATTGCCATTGACCCCATACCGAGACTGAGCGTAAAGAACGCCTGATTCATAGCACCGACTATAACGCTTCCGTTAATTGCCGAAAGGTCGGGAATCAAATAGAATTTAAGGCCTTCCTTTGCGCCCGATAACATTCCGCTGTGAACAGCAAGTACTATCATCAGGATAAAAAGAACTATCATCATATATTTTGTTACGCGCTCCAGTCCGCCCTGCAGATTAAAGCACAATATTCCAAAGCCCAAAAGCACTGCAACAGCAAGATATGTCACGTTTATTCCGGGATTTGAAATCATTGTTACAAAGCCGATTTCAGCATTTGTACCGGTTATAAATTTCACAAAATAGTAAATCATCCAGCCGCATACAACCGTATAAAACGCCATAAGGCAAATGTTTCCGATAAGCGCCGCATATCCGTGGATATGCCATTTTGTTCCGGGCTTTTCCAGCTTTTTATACATTCTTACTGCGCTTGCCTGTGAAGCGCGTCCGATTGAAAACTCCATAGTCATAACCGGAATACCCATAACAATAAGGCACAATATGTAAATCAAAACAAATGCACCGCCACCGAATTGCCCGCACATCCACGGAAACTTCCATACATTTCCGCAGCCTATGGCACATCCTGCCGACAGCAGAATAAACCCAAGCCTTGAACCAAGTTTTTCTCTTTCCATAAAATAACTCCCTCTTAAAAAAATAAATAGCTGTTTTATTATAACATAATATTGGTATCACTTCAACATTTTTTATAAAAATAAAAAATGGGGTATTTATCCCCCATTTTTATCAGGATTGCAATTTATTTTACTAAATGCTTTAGTGTTTTATCTACCATTTCCTCAATATTTACTTTGCCCACGCCAAATATTGAGGTATCAAGAACTCCGCCGACCGGTTCTGTCCATTTTGTGTCTATTTTCGATATTCCGCTTATCATACCAACGACCGAACCAACGGTTGCTCCGTTACAATCGGTATCAAAACCGGTCTGAACGGCAAGACATATTGATTTTCCAAAATCCTTGTTTCCGTAAAGAAGTGCGGCAGTGACTATCATTGCATTTGAAATTGTGTGACACCAATCATGCTCAGTACATTCGTCAAAGCGCTGATAAATCTTTTCTGTCCAGTCTTCGTAGCTTATACCGTTTTCGTAATCGTCTATAACTTCTTTAACCGCTTCATAAAGCCTTGAAGTATTGGGAATCTGAGAAAGTCCGGCAGCTATTATCTGTTTAATATCACTGCAGACCGCCGCATATGATATCATCGCCGCTGCAAACATCTCTCCGTATATTCCGTTTTTAACATGTGATATTGACGCATCTCTCCATGCCATTTCCGCTGCCGTCTCCGGATTTCCGGGATTTATATATCCGAAATAATCTCCGCGTATCTGCGCGCCTATCCATTCGCGGTAAGGGTTTTTATATTTTGCGGATTCGGGCGGTTCATAGCCGTTTATGAAATTGCAGAAAGCAACTCTT
>CAJLFL010000188.1 GCA_905205855.1 uncultured Eubacteriales bacterium
AATTGTACAATAATTTTTTTTTATTGGAATATAAGAGGCTTATTCCAAGTTCGACAGTGTTGATAAAAACATGATTTTATTTACTTATTCTAAGACTAAGCAAGACACTAGAATATGTATATGTGTATATTATTGTCTTGCAAATAATTGTTATGTGAGGAATAAAATGTTTAACGGTTTAGGAATGAATTTAGGTAATCTTTCTCGTTTGTCAAATGCGGAAACCCGATCCATATCGCCCGAAAATGTTACGGGCGAAAAGGGTAAGGGCGCAATGTCCTTAGACGGTCTTGCAAAAGACTGTGCAAGAGATCTGGGACAAGGTTGGAAAATATCCCCTTATATTTTTATTCAGCCGGGCGAGACTGTTACATTGGCTGAAATTGACGGACCCGGCGCCATTCAACAGATATGGATGACGATGCGCGGCGTTTGGCGTCAGAATATAATCCGTTTTTATTGGGAGGATCGCGGTGAGCCGTCTGTTGAAGTGCCAGTCGGAGATTTCTTTGCCTCGGGCTGGGGAACATTTTCTCAGGTCTCTTCTATCCCCGTATGCGTTAATCCGGGAAGTGCTTTTAATTGCTATTGGGAAATGCCTTTTCGGAGAAAATGCAAAATTACAATGACAAATATTTCTGATGAACGCACCACGCTTTTTTATCAAATTAATTATACATTGACCGAGATCCCCGAGGATTGCGCTTATTTCCACGCAAGCTTCAGGAGGGTTAATCCGTTGCCATATGGTGAGGTTTATACCATTTTGGATAATGTTAAGGGTCAAGGTCATTATGTCGGCACATATATGGCTTGGGGAACAAACAATAACGGATGGTGGGGAGAAGGAGAAATAAAATTTTATATTGACGGCGACTCTTCATTTCCGACGATATGCGGAACGGGAACCGAGGATTACTTCTGCGGCTCGTATGATTTTGAAAATCCCGAAACACATGATGAATATGTACGGTTCACAACGCCATATTCGGGACTTAATCAGGTAATCGTTCCGGATAAGCTTTATTTAAGTCAATTCAGGTTTGGTATGTATAGATGGCATATAATGGATCCGATACGGTTTAAAAGGGATCTTAAGGTTACTATTCAGGCTCTCGGCTGGCGAAACGGTAAGCGTTATTTGCCGTTGCAGGACGATATTGCCTCCGTGGCATATTGGTATCAGACCCTGCCGAGTGAAAAGCTGCCGCCTTTACCCGATAGGGACTATCTGGAAATTATTTGATTTTTCAAATAACAAGTAAGCAATATGGATAAAATGAAAATCGGATTTATCGGCTTCGGCGAGGTCAATACCCCGATAGAACTGCTTATATCAAATGTTAACGACGCAAAGGAACGGTTGGCGCACAATGGCATAGAGGTTACATACGGCGAACTGGTGACGGACGATATTGATCGGCACGGCTCTGACGAAGCTATTGAACGGCTATCCTGTTCTTCTTTAGACGTTCTGATTCTATGTGTGGCAGTATGGATTCCGATCTATGCCTTGATCCCCACCGAGGACGCCTTCAAAAACGTTCCTATGATTCTTTGGGGGCTGTGCGGAGGAAACGGAGCGGCTGTTCATGTGGTCACGACCGTCGAGTAGGCGACATCAAGCTTTGCGATGTCCGTTGCGCTTTTTGATGCAATTATATGCGCTCTTATGATGAGATACTCAGAATGAAAAAACGGAGGATTTGAATTATGGAAATGACAGTTCATAAAAAGGAACTTTATGTACAGTCAAGAGGTTGCATTCCGACGTTATATGATATTTCCAAAGAGATATTGGAAATTGTTAAGGTCTCTGGTGTGGTTAATAGTACTTGCTGTATAGCTTCATATCATACAACCTGCTCGGTTATAATTCAGGAGTGCTTACATGATATCGATTCGTTTGGTTTTGAATTTTAACAGTATGATTTACTGAATATTATGCGTGAAATAGTACCCGATTTTAAAAACGAGCATCAGTATCGTCATCCGGGATTGATACATTAACAAAGTTTATAGATGGAGAAAAAGCCGACGATGTACACTACACGCTTCAACATCAAAGATAAATCCGAGGAAATGAAGGATAAGCTTCATGAGGACGCAAATAAAATAATAATCGCTTCAATCAAGGCGGTAATGCCGGACAGTGCGGTTGCCGAGGGAATAAAGGATATGCCCGAATATAAAGGAAGGCTTATTGTTTTTTCTATCGGGAAAGCGGGTTGGCAGATGGCGTATGCATTAAGCAAATTGAATATAACCCCTGATGCGGGGCTGATAGTCACCAAATACGGACACTCCGGAGGAAAAATTCAGGGCTATGAGATTATTGAAGCCGGACATCCCATTCCTGATGAAAATTCCTGCTTGGCCGGTAAAAGAGCTCTTGAAATGATCGAAAATCTGGACAGGGACGATTTGGTGCTTGCACTGATATCCGGCGGCGCTTCTGCATTGTTTGAAGTTCCGTTGGTACCGTTAAGTGAAATGACAAACATTACATCTCAGCTATTGGGCTCGGGAGCGGATATTGTTGAAATAAATACGATTAGGAAAAGGCTGTCGGCTGTTAAGGGCGGAAAATTTGCTCTGAAATGCTTGCCCGCAAGGGTGTATTCAATTATGCTATCCGATGTTTTGGGCGATATTCCGGATATGATTGCGTCAGGACCTACATGCCCTGATCCGTCTGACTCTGTACGAGCCGCCGAAATTATCGACAGGTATAAAATAAAGCTTTCCGAACAGGCACGGGAATTGCTGAAAAACGAAACTCCGAAGCAGTTACCTAATGCTTCGTATACTATTTCGGGTTCTGTCAGTGAATTATGCCTTGCTGCAGCAGAAAAATGCAGGGAGTTGGGCTATGAGACAATTATATTAACTGATTCACTTAGCTGTCAGGCAAGGGAAGCGGGAAGTTTTTTGGCCTCTGTTGCAAGGTATTATGCCGAAAAGAAAAAACAGCTGGCGATTATTGCGGGCGGTGAGACGGTAGTTAAGCTGACAGGTAACGGAAAGGGCGGCCGCAATCAAGAGCTTGTGCTTGCCGCTGCCGAAAAAATAGCGGGACTTGATAACGTTTTAATTTTTTCATTAGGTTCTGACGGGACAGACGGTCCTACCGATGCTGCGGGAGGTATTGTAGACGGAAAAGCTGTCGGATTACTTGAAATCCGAGGCGTTTCTGTCAAATCGGTTTTAGATAACAATGATTCATACGATGCGCTTAAAAAGTGCGGAGGTTTGATTATTACCGGACCAACAGGAACAAATGTAAATGATATAAGCTGCATACTGATCGGTGAACCCGGTTTGCGGTAATGGTAATATCGTTCCGAAGATTAGCGATGCGGATATCGCATATCCTTCCGACAATCCGGATGCAGATCGTTTTCAGGCATATCGAAAAACGTACGCGCGTTAAAAAATGAAGTTTTAATAAAAATATTCATAGTGATGATCTTTTCGGTAGGTCTCTTTTTAAGTTTCGGCTAAACGCAAAATGGCATAAAATACAAGATGGTAAATTGAGAGGGGAAGCTACAATGCAGCTTTCCCGTCCATTTTACCCTTGACAGCACACGGGATTTCTTTTTTCAAGCCTTTATAGGTTTTGCGAGTGAATACATCTCCGCAATGCCTCTCGTTGCAGAGTTTCTGCACAATAGACGTAGAGGTCCACAAAGTGGTATTGTCCTTGTATTAAGCCTTTTAAGAGCAATAAACGCTTCGACAATCTGTTGTGTGGAATAAACGTACAAATACATAAAGAATGTGAGATTTACTCTGTTCTTTTATCGGGATTTATCTCCAAACCGCCGTCTGTTGTTTGGTTGTATCCGAGCAAGGGCGGAGTTGACGGCGAGCCGTCAGATAAAGAATAAACCCTCGGTTAAAAAATACAGAATTACTTGAACAAATAGTAAAGGCAGCAGGGAAAAAATCCTTTTATTTGAAAAAGATTACGGCATTTATTTGTAGTGTTATTGGATTGACAGAAATATTATAAACGTAAGAAATTAAATTGAATTTTTAATAACCGCAAATTGCAATAGCAACCTGCAATAATTCACAGAAAAGTAACGATTAGCGTAG
>CAJLFL010000189.1 GCA_905205855.1 uncultured Eubacteriales bacterium
TTGGCGGCAGCGCTAATCCGATAAAGACAAATGAATTTACCTTTTTGCAAAACAGTATAAACACACTTGTATATAAAAATAATGCATATATAAGAAAAAACATACAGAACGAAAAAATCAATAATCTGAAAAGATTTATATTGGGTAAAGAAACTGAAGTTCCCTCTGCTCTTTCAGAATTGAACTCGGAAAATGATATAAACAGCCTGTGGTGTGTTGCTATGTTAAAAATAACTCATACATCGGCGGAAAAGCTCAAAGAACTTGGCTATTCACAGATGGATACGGATACGATATTTGTAAATATATGTGAAGAAGTTATTTCACGTGAGTACCGCATTATTGTTTTTCCGTCAGAGGATTGCTATTGCCTGCTGATATCAGGTTGTAATCTAAAAAAATCCGGTTTAGAAATACTTTTTAATCAGATAATAAAAGCGATAGGTTTTTATTTTGACACAAACTTTGCAA
Organism: uncultured Eubacteriales bacterium; assembly: GCA_905205855.1. Classification (GTDB taxonomy): domain Bacteria; phylum Bacillota; class Clostridia; order Monoglobales; family Monoglobaceae; genus Ructibacterium. Next base: position 472 of record CAJLFL010000189.1, read on the forward strand.
TATGTGCAAGCACAATTTGTGACGGATGCCGTGCTATTCCCAAATTGTATAAGGATGCCTCTGAAATAATGGTAATTACTGAGTTTTTAAGACCGGAGCAATCGCAGATACGTTTTTATGATGATTTGACAAATGAATCCAAGCACAAAACATCAAATGCGGCAATGCGTAACAAGCTTAATGCTTTTATTCATAATAACAATCCGGATATGGCCTCAGAGTTGATAAATGCTGTGATAGATACGTCGATGAATAACATTACTTCAGCGGATATGTTTAATGAAATTACACATGAAATACTGATACTGCTTACTTATACCGTTGATTCTTTGTTTGAAAGCAATAATGAACCAGTCCCTGACAAGTACGTGCCAATACACAGGATTTTTCCTTATAAAAGTATAAATGAGCTAAAAGACAATATACATAAATACCTTATTGCTCTTTGTGATTATGCACAGCCTAAATATGAGGAAACCCCGCTTGAACAAAAAATTGTAAAATATATTAAGGAAAACTATAGCAATCCAAACCTTGATGCAACAACAATATGCGAGATTTTTCATATACACAATACACACCTTTCGCGTTTGTTTACCGAAAACTTTAACATTGGTATGCATCAGTATTTAACACAGCTCAGAGTTGAAAAGGCAAAAAATATGTTGGCCTCATCCACAGAAAAAATTGAAACTATTGCTGAGGAGGTTGGGTATAACAATATATATTCATTTTCGCGTGCATTTAAACGAATCACCGGAATTTCACCGCGGCAATATCGCGCCGACAATAACAAATGATTAAATATTGTGCAGTTTGCCAATGTATAAATCTTTTTCCGGAAAAGTGAATAATTACTAAAATTACGTTTATTAAGTTTTTGCAATAATTGTACCGGTAATTGAAATTAACTTTTAGCTTATATATTACAATCTATAAAAACAAATAATTGGAGAGTAAAATATGATTAAAAAAATGCAATATAGATTTTATACCACACAAAATATAAAACCGACCGGCTGGCTTAAAGAGCAACTCAAACTGGAAGCAAACGGCCTTTGCGGAAATCTTGATAAGGTTTGGCCGGACGTTCGGGATAGTGCATGGATAGGCGGAAAACGAGAAGGCTGGGAACGTGTTCCGTACTGGCTTGATGGGTTTGTTCCTTTGGCATATCTGATTAATGATAACGATATGATTGAGCGCGCTGAGAAATATATAAATGCAATAATATTAGCGCAAAATACGGATGGTTGGATTTGCCCATGTGCAGTTGAGGAACGCGGGCAATATGACGCATGGGCAATTTTGCTTATAGCAAAAGTTTTGACGGTGTATGCGGATTGCTCCGGTGATAATAGAATTGAGGAGGTGCTGAGTAAGTGCTTAAAAAATCTTGATAATCACCTTAACTTTCATACTTTATGTAACTGGGGTGCAGCAAGGTGGTTTGAAGGACTGATACCAATAATCTGGCTTTATGAAAGGCGACCGGATGATTGGCTTATAAACCTTGCAAAAAAACTAAATGTTCAGGGGTTTAACTGGAGAAATATTTTTGAGTCCGGTTATATTGATACATGTACAGAGGGGTGGGACTACTATTCTCATGTTGTAAATGTCGCAATGATGCTAAAATCTGAAGCACTATTCTCTCTCTTTACAAATACAGACAGCAGTGATTTTAATGCGGAAGTAACAGCATACCTTGATGCAAAGCATGGCACAGCCGGCGGGCACTTTAACGGTGACGAATGCCTGTCAGGAAACTCTCCGGTAAATGGAGCTGAATTGTGCAGCATAGTTGAAGCAATGTATTCATATGAATTGCTTTTCGCCATTACAGGAAACTGCGAGTGGTTAGACAGGCTTGAAAAACTTGCTTATAATGCTTTGCCTGCTGCAATAAGTCGAGATATGTGGTCGCATCAGTATGTTCAGATGATAAATCAGATTGGTGCTTTCCCTATGGCGAAGCCACCTTTTCGTAATAATAATTATGTAGCTCATACGTTTGGTTTGGAACCTCACTTCGGGTGTTGTACCTCTAATTTTGGTCAGGGATGGCCCAAGTTTGCTCTTACAACATTTATGAATTCAGATAACGGCATAGCTTCGTGTGCTATTGCCCCATCACGGCTTGAAACTGAAATAGATGGTAATGCTGTGATTTGTGAACTTATAACAAATTATCCTTTTGGCAATACACTGACATATAGAATATGTACTCGGAAACCAACGCGGTTTACATTTTCGATCAGGGTGCCTTCCTGCGCTGCCGCAGCAGAGTTAGATGGTGTCTCAGTTAAAACCGGTGAGTTTGTGAATATAACAAAAACGTGGGACGGAAGTGAGGATATTACGCTTAAGCTTAAATTTGAAACGAAATTACTTCCTCGTCCAAACGATATGATTTGCATATGGCGCGGACCGCTGCTGTATTCTATATCAATAAAAGAAAAATGGGAACGTGTGGAATATCAAAAAGATGGAGTGGAACGGAAGTTCCCTTATTGTGATTATTATGTATATCCGGAATCTAAATGGAATTATGCTCTTGCGGGTACAGACTTTGAGATAATAGAAAACTCTGCGGCAAAAGGCTACGGAAGTGAAGTCCCGCCTGTTGAGATGATTGCTGATATGTATGAAATAAATTGGGGAGTTGAAAACGGTCATTGTTTTGCAGTACCACAGAGTCGTATACCTATAGGCAAAATGGAAAAAGTAAAGCTTGTTCCATATGGTTGGGCAAAATTGCGTATGACAGAAATACCTCATATTAAATAAAAAATAGTTTTCTTTAGCCGCTACCAGACAAGGCAGCATTGACTAAAAAGTATCATTTTGCTAAGGCTTGAACTTAAAAAGGTTTTAAATTTGATATGCTAGTTCATTCATTTGGTTCCTTATCCGGTGACGGCTTTTACGATTCTTTTGCGATGTGGGTGATATATAGAGTTTTTTAATATATGGATAAATGGATTGTAAAAATTCAGGTACCTCAAAATCAATTTGAAAACTCCTAATATTAAGCCGTTCTCCCTTATCGCATACAATAAAAAAACCGCCCATATCAACATCAACGTTTCTGTCTTTGCCATAACTGTTATCCAAAATTCTTATATCTTCAGATATAGCACTTTGAATGTTAATCGGCAGATGTTTAATCTTAAATAATTCCTTTTCCGTTCCCAATTTAATCATAAATAACCTCCAAAATAAAATTGACCTATGAGAAGATTAAAATCTCATAGGTCGTAAAATTTGTTTTCCATATTGCATATGGGTATATCATTAAAATAATATATAATTTAATGTGAAATAGATTCGGAAATCAAATCAGTGATAAACAGATGGCATATTGGTCGGCGTTGCTGCCGACATTGCCGCCCAAATAGATGTGAAATGCTATGAATTAAAGCTAATCGGACAAAATAAAAATAGCTCAGAACATCATATAGGGCTCCCGAAAAGGCATTGCCTTTTTGGGAAAAAGTAGGAACAGTGGAACGGGTGACTGATTTGTTATGAGATAAAAAATCGGAACAAGTGAAACTTGTTCCGACGTGGCAGGGGTAGAGAGACTCGAACTCCCGGCACGCGGTTTTGGAGACCGCTGCTC
>CAJLFL010000190.1 GCA_905205855.1 uncultured Eubacteriales bacterium
TTTTCATCAGTTGTCTCCCATACCTTCCAATAATCCTCTCTAGATGCATCTTCCACCGAGATCTCACGCAGCGTTTCCTTTGCCAATTTTTCAACCCATGTTGCACAAAATCTCTGAAACATCTCATGTCCCGGATATGCCCATAACGTAAACATATAAACGTATCCTTTCCCCAGCTTTTTCCTTACAAGCATGGGTTCACCGCTTGCGCTGTCCCACGCAATAACCTCAGCGCCGGCAAGTTCCACATTGGCAAGATGACCCGCTCCGTCCTCGCCCTCAAAATCATTGGGCATTGCCGAGAGATCGGACTCTGTCATTTTTTCGCGGTCTTTCGCATTCCACTGTCCCGAATATACACTTCCCTTGCCCATGACCTTGATTCCGCACAGGCCGGTTAAGTCACCATCGTAAATGAACGCCAGATCCTCCATATCCTTTAAAAAATCGCGTTTTATATGGGTGCTGAACTGCGGAAGCCCTGTCAGCAAAACTCCGCCGGCCTTAACATAACTTTTCAGTTTATCACAATCCGTATCGAGCGCCGTATTCCATCCAAGGTTTAAAATAAGCTTATAATTTTCAAAATATTCTTCCGAGGCCTCGGCGGGGACACAGTCAAAGTCACCGTACGGCGTTCCCGAAAAATAAAATCTTCTCTTTTCGATTTTTTGTCTCAGCGGATGCGTGCTTGCACCGGGCATCAGCACGTCTAAAATTTGTCTGCATTTTTCCGGTTGGCCATGTCCCCACTCCGACGCATCATTTCCGAATGCTCCCCAAACGCTATAATGAGGATCCTGCTCACTGTCACAAATAAATCCGTTAAACGGCGCCGCATATCGGCCTTCCAAAAATGCAATATTCCTCTTGTTTTTTCCTCTTCGCGGATGCGTTTTTGCAAATTTGTAAAAGCACCTTGTCATGTTTCGCTTTCCCTTTGTCAGCAAATCATCCCATGCCTGTCTCTCTTCTTTAAATAAATTAAAAAGGGAATCCTCTTCGTATATCACCTCTGCGCCCATTGCCCACGGCTGCATCAACGCCAAGAAATACTGTCCGAGGTGCGTTTCATGATAGGGCTGCTGACCGTGCTGAATTGCTATATGCACGCCCCATCTTCCTTTTCCGATGGCCTCTGCCGCCGGTCTTGTCTGGGATAACAGGCTCATGGTATGAGGAACCATTGTTTCTGCACGCACAAAATCAGCGCCGGCCAAAAACGAATACCTTATTCCGCCGGACGCATCGCCAAAGGCGGCGGTATGAGAAACCTTGTGAATGTTATCCAGTTCTTTCTTCAAAAAACGAATATACTTTTCCGAGGCCTCTTTCATGTTATCCGATGCATAAGGTGCTTTGGGATCTTGCGCATAAACAGCGCCCGGATACTCATGCAATCCGCAGTCGTGAAACATTTTTCCCGATGCTTTTGCAAGTACTCCGTTTTGATATTCCGTGCAGCTCGAAACATAGATATGGTGCCGCAAACAAAATTCCCCGTAACGCTGCCAATTCTTTTCACCTGCCGGCGGATTAAAATTTCTGAAAACAATATAATTTCCAAGTCGTGTCCTGTATGTATAATCCAAAAGATCATCCATAAATCCGCTGTCATCGTGCGGAACCGTTGTCATATCATAGCCGACCTTAATCGGGTATTTTTCCTCTTCACAATCCAAAATTTCTATCTCGGCACAATCATTTTCCGTCATCACTTTTCTTATTCCGCATTCCGAAAACGCAAATGAAAACTCATTCCATCCCTTTTGACATGAAAGCTCCATGGCCGGCTCACAGAGTTTGATAACGTCATCGTATGCAGCAAACACCTTACCGATCATTGCTTCATTCTTGAGCGCCCATTTTGGAACGCTTAATTGTCCATGCATATATTCGCACGGTTTCATGGTTATCCTCGAAATACCAAGGCAAAGTGATTTGTGATTGTTATTTAGTTCAAAAACATGGGGGCCGGACGGAACCGATATTCTTCGCCATTCATCTTCTAAAATCTGCATAAAAAAGTCATGCTGTCTGTAATACCTCTTGAAACTGCAAACCACTTTTCCGTCGCACAGTATTTCAAGCGGTATGTAATCGCTAACCTGCGTCTCTTTTTCTGCCGAAAACTCTGGAACCGCCATTGCCACAATATGTATCAGCGTTTCCAGGTAATCCTTTTCTTTCTCCTTGACATTATATTCCCACTTCACCGAGGCACCGTGATTCAGCCATGCAAGCTTCATTCTTGCCCAGTGATGCACAGGCAGCCCTAATTTTGTGCTATCATATTCCACTTCGTTTTCCATCAGTTTTTGTCTGAACCACAAATAATCTGTTTTTGTGACAATGACAGAGCAATTAACGTATTTTGGTCCTACCGCGTAATCCAGTCTCCCCTTTTCCATAATATCGCTTGCCCGAAAACAAGCCTCAAAGGATGTGGTCTTTAAACGAAAAACCGTGTTATCATTGACCTCAGCCTCAAAACGAACCCCGGCAAGTCCCCTCTTTGTCCTTATTTTCCACTTTGGCGCAGGTAAGGCGGACTCTTTTGCACAAAGTCCCGGCCCGTACCAAATCACCGGATAATCCAGTTGGTATGTCTTTAAAATCTCTCCGTCTTCGACAACCAATTCACCGTCCCATAGATACGTTGCATGGTAATGTCTTCTTGAATATAAATACTGGTATCCAAAATCAATTCTAAAATCAAGTTTCATCAAAATCCCTCATTTCTACATATCCGACAGCCGCGCTGTATTACAAAATTATTGATTCGTGTTACGAAATATGCCCGGCGTGGTTCCCGTGTACTTTTTAAACACCCTGATAAACGTATGGATATTCGCAAAACCGCATTCCTCTGCGATGGCATTCACCGTTTTTACCGTGGTAATAAGCATTTTCTTTGCATTTTCAACGCGCAATTCAGTGACATAATCGATTACGGTTTTCCCGTTTTCCTGTTTAAACATTCTTGAAAGGTATGCAGGATTCATGTCAAAGTGATCTGCAATTGCGGCATTGGTCAAATCGGGATTCCGAAAATTCTCTTCAATGTAATTGCATATGATCCGATCCTTAAGGCTGGTTTTCTTATCTTCTTCCTCACCAAGCGACAAGATCCAGTTTAAGTAATTGATGATGCCCTGCTTATAGTCACTAAATGACTCAAAGCGATCCATGCGCGCATAGGCGTCCTCGCCGACATTGTCCTTGCTCACAAAAGACATCCGGATGTTTGAAACAATCAGCTGCATGTCATGCTTCAGCCGTATTACCGAGATGTAATTTTTCTTGTAGTAACGAATAATGCCGTCAATACAGTCATCCAGTTTTTCCGGATCCTTGCTTTTCAGCACGCTTTCAACCACCCGGCACATTTCGCTTATATCAACCTTTTTTGTCGATAAATCCTCAAAAAACATTTGGCCGTCGAGATCATAAAAATTCATAAATGCAATCACTTCTCTGGAGGAGGCGTAAGATAAATTTATGTTCTTTGCATGATAAACCTCTTCTCCCAAGCCGACCGCAATTTTAAGTCCGAAATGCTTTTTTATCATACTCAATGCGTTATCGATTTCTTCTTCAAACTCACTCTCTTCAAACGTGTAATCATACATCGCGCAGATAAACTGTCCGTTGATATACACGCTTATAAAATTTGAAAACTTACCAATGACTTCTTCAAAAACATTGGAAATAATCGTCTTAATATTTTCTGTTTTAAAGCCTCTGCCATATAATGCAGAAACCCCTTCCTTTTGCGGCAAAATGCTGATTACTCTCATTTTTTTGCACTGATCAAGCCCCAGCTGCTTTATTTTTTCAGTGTTGTCGTATTCATCACTGCGACTGTTTAACAAAGCAACAAACGATAATTTTTCATTCACATCTCTTTTGGTTTCCAGTATAACCTCTGAATACATCTTTAAAAGCTGAACCTCATTTGTCATTGGCTGTTTGGACTTTTTAAGGTTTTTTTCATAGCTGATAATGACATCGGTGATCGGCTTGTATTGATATTTTATA
>CAJLFL010000191.1 GCA_905205855.1 uncultured Eubacteriales bacterium
AACTGGTAACATAAAGCATTGAAAATTTCCATGTCTTTGTCGAAAAATGCGAAGGGAAAGAAGCAGACTTTGCGGAGGAAAGAGTTTTCCGGTGTTCAAAACAACGGAGGATATAGGAAATTATGCCAAGACTCTGTTTTATAACAAGCTTACCGAAAACTTGTATATGGTAAGCCTCAACAGCCGTTATATGGCTTATCGCTTTAACAATATTTCAAGAGGCAGCAGCCAGGAAGCTCCGGTGTATATACCGGAAATACTTAAACTTGCGCTGAGAAATGAAGCAGATGCGGTAGTTATTGCACACAATCACCCCTCGGGGAATTTAACCCCTTCACAGGCTGACATTGATATAACGATAGATTTATATAAGGGCTTTAGGGCTATTGAAATTGAGTTTGTTGATCATATTATAGTCGGCGGCGGAGAGTATGTAAGCATGAAGGAACTGGGAATATTCTGACAATACGGCTGCAGTATTCCGCCTGCAGATAACAGACATAAAAAATCGCTGTAATACATATGTATACGGCGGTTTTTTAAATTAAATCAGTGATTTAAAGCAGCAGGTTTTTGTTTTTGTTAAACTTTTTTTGAAAATATAGTTGAAATATACGCTGTTATTTGATATTATAGTAAAATAACGGCAGTTATATCTTTTTGCTGTCATTTTGGACTGATTACGGTCCGGAAATCGAGGGAATTGGTATGAAAGTAGATATTGCCAATAACATAAAAGCGGTTGAACTTTTAAAGGTTGAAATTTTGCAGAATGTAACGGATTTATTCGGAGATATTTCAGCGGAGGCCGACAGCGAAACGGGCAAAAGAATTTCATGTGACGCGGCGCGGCTTATATGTCAGACCTATCTTTTGGCAGATAGACTGGGAATAGATTTTACTTCTATAAATAATGATATGACAGCAATGCTGCACAGCGGTATAGAGGACAGGCATATACTGGAACGCAGATTCGGCAGTCTGAGCAAGCTTCTTGAATGTATTGACAGCGGAAAGGATTATTATGAAAAATATGAAGGCTAAAGCGCTGACAGAAGGAGCAGTTTGTGCTGCGCTTACTGTGCTTTTTACGGTAATTGCTATGTATGTACCGTTTTTTGCAATGCTGTCAATGTTTATTACAGGAATACCGTCAATGTATCTTGCGGTAAAGCACGGCAGTAAAGTGTCGGTTGTGTCTGCTGTTGCTGCAGCACTTGTATTGTTTATTGTTACAGGCGATATTTTATCTGCGGTTTTGACCTCGGCTGTATATATACTGCCGGGACTTGCTGTCGGATATAATATGGGACATGGCAGAAGCTTTAAACGTTCGGTTTTTTCTGCTTCTGCAACAGTAGTGTTTGGATTTGTGCTTACGCTAATATTTATAAACCTAAGCGGCGGCGGAAACGGCATAGAAAAGATGATGGACGGGGCGATTGAGAATTCGCGTTCGGTTATGAGTTCTGCTCTTGATATGCTTCCGTCTGCAAAGGGAATTGATACGGCAGAGATTACAAAGACAATGAACACAATGTTTAAGCTTATAAAGAATCTTATGCTGCTGTATCTTCCTGCTATTGTTATAGGGATTTCAACCGTTTTGGGTTACGCGGTTACAGCTGTCGGAATTTTTGTATTGCGGCGTTTGGGAATAAAAAATATAACATACATTCCCGTTTCGTTGATACATGCTTCGCGCGGCTTGTGTTATGCTGCGTCAATATTATTCCTGATTGCCTCATTCTCACCGGATACCGGAGTGTTAAATGGTGCATTGAAAAATCTGACAGCCGTTATGCTTGCGTATATAAGTGTATGCGGATTTTCGCTTGTTGATTATAGTGTAGGCAAAAGAATAAGTTCGGGTTATCTGAGGGCGTGTTTGTATATAGTCGTGTTTGTACTGGGATACTTTTTGTCAGGCTTTATATTACAGGGACTGATAATTCTGGGTATGATTGACGGTATTTTTAATTTCAGGCGTCTTTATAAGGCAGGTGAATAAAATGGCCGATAAGAATAACAGTATAGTAAGCCTTAACAGGCGAAATTCTTTCTGGCGCGGTGCAATAGCTGCGTTTGTATTGTTTATATTGGGGACGGCAACACTGATATTCAGTCTTGTATGGAAAACCGGTATTTCTGTACTCGGAATATTGGAGCTTTTGCTTGCGGCTGCCGTTTCGGTATATGGTTTTATAGTTTCGGGCAGGTCAAGAAGCAAGCTGAGGGAAGAACTTGAAAACCTTACGTTTTGTATGGAATATACAACAAAAGCTGCAGTTGCTGCATTTCCGTCACCTATGGCTGTGACCGGTGTGAACGGTTCGATACAATGGTATAATCTTAAATTTGAAGATATGGTCGGCAGAAAAGGGTTATTTGATGAGTTCTTTCAGGATATTTTTTCAGAACTTCAGTTCAGTCGGTTTATAGAGGATGAAAATCCTGCTCCTGTTGAGTATTCGTATAAAGGCAGGGAATATCTTGTTTCAGGCAGAGCAGTGCGTACAAGGTCTGATGAATTTGTAGGAACTATGGTTGCAGTGTACTTTACCGATTTAAGCGAACTGAAAAAAGCACGCAGACAAATTGAGGATAAACGTACGGTTGTATGCTCTGTTTTGGTTGATAATTATGAAGAAGTATTTAAAAGTACACCAAACAGCAGTCACGGAGCATTGGTTGCTGATATAGAGCGCTGTGTAAATGAGTGGACTGAACTTGGTGAGGGTGTTGCAATCAGGTATGAGCGTGATAAGTTTATGGCATTTTTTGAAGCGGCAAAGTTTGAGCCGCTCATGAAGAATAAATTTACCGTACTTGAAGATGTAAAAAAGATACAGCAGGGCAACCGTTTTCCGATAACGATCAGCATAGGCGTCGGACGTCTTGGCGCAACGCTTAAAGATAATGAACAGTTTTCTCAAAACGCACTTGATATGGCTCTGGGGCGCGGAGGAGATCAGGCTGTCGTAAAGACTGTAAAGGGATTTCAGTTCTATGGAGCAAAAAGTCGCGAAATCGCAAAGAGCACTAAGGTTAAAGTAAGAGTTGTCGCACATTCGTTAAGAGAGCTGGCAGAGCAGGCGGATAATGTGATCATAATGGGACACAAGAACGGTGATGCTGACAGCTTCGGTGCGTCGGTAGGCTTATTTAAAGCCTTGCGGTCGAGAAACATTGACGCATACATTGCGATGGACAAAAAACGTAATAATGCAAAGCAGATACTTTCTGTTCTGCTTGAAAAGGGCGAGTATTCAGAAAGAATAGTTGGAGAGGACAGAGCGCTAACTCTTATAAATGAAAAGACGATGCTGATAGTTGTGGATACTCACCGCTCAAGTATGGTTGAATACAAAGATGTGCTCAGAAATATCCGTGAAGTTGTTTTGATTGATCATCACCGCAGAAGTGAGGATTTTATAGAAAATACAGTTTTGTGTTATCATGAGCCGTATGCATCATCATCTTGCGAGATGGTAACTGAAATTCTGCAATATTTTTCGGACGGCAACTGCCTTGCGGATTATGAGGCAGAGGCTTTATATTGCGGAATATATATGGATACAAAGGGCTTTACCTTTAAAACGGGAAGCCGCACCTTTGAAGCGGCGTCTTACCTCAGGAGGATAGGTGCAGATCCCGTAAATGTAAGGCGTACATTCCAGAATGACCTCGGAATGTATGTAAGAAAATCACGTATTATCAGCAATGCAAAAATATACAGAGGAAATATAGCAATAGCGGTATGTGATGACACGTCATTGGATACCCAGCTTATTGTGGCACAGGCTGCGGATGAACTTTTAAATATACGCGGCATAGAGGCTGCGTTTGTTCTCGCTGAAATTAACGGCAGAATAATTATCAGCGGAAGATCGCTTGATTCAATAAATGTTCAGGTTATACTTGAGAAACTTGGCGGCGGCGGTCATATAACGATTGCCGGAGCGCAAATAAAGAATAACACTATTGCACTTGCTGAAATGCGCCTTAAAGCGGCGA
>CAJLFL010000192.1 GCA_905205855.1 uncultured Eubacteriales bacterium
GAGGAGTCTATGAGATGCTGAAGGGCAACGAGAAGCAAGCTCGTTATTATCTGGCGGAATAAAGCTTCCTGTTCCGCCAAAGTCTGCGTTTGCCGTATATATAATTCTGATGTATATGCTGTATAAAAAATTGTCGGGCAGGCAATATAAGAATAAAACGGATGCATGATTTATTCTGCATCCGTTTGTTTATTTTAGGCTAAAATAAATATCAGCCGACAGTCTTGTTGATATATTGCAGGGGCGTACAGCCCTTGTGCTTTTTAAAAACCTTTATAAAATAGTTGGCATCATTAAAGCCGCAGTCAAGTGATATATTAAGTATGCTGTCGCTTTTGGTACAAAGCTTTTCGCATGCACATTCTATGCGGTATTGATTCAAATAATCCATAGGGGTTCTTCTGGTCATTTCTTTAAAAAAACGGCAAAAATAGTTTGGATTCATGTGTACGCAGTCCGCCAGCTCTCTTAGAGTGATCTTGTCGGGATAATGCAGGGCAATATAGTTTAAAACCGTTTTAAGCTCATCTGATTTTTTCCCGCGGAGTACTGCGCTTTCCGAAACCTCAATAAGCTTATCCTTTTGCAGCAAAAGACCGATAAATGTTAAAATTGCACCTTCGGCAAGCATGGTATAACCATTGCCGCGGCATCTGAGTGCGTCTGAAATTTCAGAAAAAATGCGGCAAAACACGGTTTCGTCAGCCGGGAAAAAGTCCTTTATGCGTTTTTGACGGTTCAGCAGCGCTTCGGGAAATTCAGGCGAGGCGGCACGGCGGTTTAAAAAATACTCAAGGTCAAATACGGTACATTCGTAAAGACAGCCTCCCTCAGGTTCTGCGCTGTGCAGAAATCCGCTGTTTACAACAACAGAATCGTTTGTTTTGAGGACATAGTTTTCACGGTTTATCATCACATTAAGAGTGCCGCTTAAAACATGTATGATTTCGTATTCGTCATGCCAGTGCGGCGGCATATAATACCGCGGATGTGCAGGGGATAAATGATAATAAGCAGCGGGAAATCCGGCGCTGCCGCGGATAATATTTTCCCTGTATTCAAGATATTTCATTAAAAGCACTCCTTAGTATGCAAAGAGTTATCCAACATATAGTATAAGGTCGTCTGCGGAGTTATAATGTATTACAACAGGCGACAGCACGGGAATGCCTGTGCTGCAAGATAGTGATTAAAAGCAAACGATTTTTTTATGACAGAAATCATTGCGGCAGGTTCCTGTGTGCTTAAAAGGTGAATATTTTACTATTTTTGATTATAATAGCACAAGAAAACATAAAAGTCAACTGGTATAATTAAAGAAAAAAGTATTAAAGGAGGAAAAACAAATGGCAGAAAACAGATATATAGGAGAATATCCCGTTATAGGCATAAGACCTACGATTGACGGCAGACGCGGAGCACTTAAGGTAAGAGAATCCTTAGAGGAGCAGACCATGAATATGGCAAAATCTGCTGCCGCTTTGTTTGAGAATAACCTTAAATATTCAAACGGAGAGCCGGTAAAGGTTGTAATTGCCGATACGACAATAGGACGTGTTGCAGAAGCAGCGAAATGCGATGAAAAATTCCGCAAAGCCGGTGTAAGCATAACCCTGACAGTTACACCGTGTTGGTGCTACGGTGCGGAAACAATGGATATGGATCCCACAACAATAAAAGCTGTATGGGGCTTTAACGGAACGGAAAGACCCGGAGCGGTTTATCTTGCATCAGTTTTGGCAACTCATGCACAGAAAGGTCTGCCGGCATTCGGAATATACGGTCATGACGTGCAGGAGGCGGACGATACGGAAATTCCTGCTGACGTAAAGGAAAAGCTGCTCAGATTCGGACGTGCGGCTGTTGCTGCTGCTACAATGAGAGGCAAATCCTATTTGCAGATAGGTTCAATCTGCATGGGTATAGGCGGCTCGATAATTGATTCTGATTTTATAGAAAGCTATCTCGGTATGAGAGTTGAGTCGGTTGACGAGGTGGAAATTATACGCAGAATGACCGAGGGAATATATGACGAAGCTGAATATCAAAAAGCTTTGGCATGGACAAAGGCAAACTGCAAGGAAGGCTTTGACAAGAATCCGGATGAACTGAAAAAGAGTGACGAGGAAAAGGAAAAGGATTGGGAGTTTGTTGTAAAGATGATGTGCATCATCAAAGATTTGATGAACGGAAATCCCAATCTGCCCAAAGGCCGTGAGGAGGAAATGGTCGGACATAACGCTTTGGCTGCAGGCTTCCAGGGACAGCGTCAGTGGACAGATTTTTATCCCAACTGTGACTTCGCAGAGGCGCTGCTTAATACTTCATTTGACTGGAACGGAGCAAGAGAGCCTTATGTGCTTGCAACAGAGAATGATGTTCTCAACGGTCTTGGAATGATGTTTATGAAACTTTTGACCAACCGTGCACAGATATTTGCGGATGTACGCACCTACTGGAGCCCGGAGGCTGTTAAAAAGGCAACAGGCTATGATATAGAGGGCGTTGCAAAAGAGGCAGGCGGCTTTATACACCTTATAAATTCCGGTGCTGCATGCCTTGACGCAAGCGGCGTGGCAAAGGACGAAAACGGCAACGGAGTAATGAAGCAGTGGTTTGATGTGACGGATGATGACATAAAGGCAATTATGGACGCAACCACATGGAACTATGCGGACTGCGGATACTTCCGCGGCGGCGGTTTTTCCTCACGTTTCCTTACCGAAGCGGAAATGCCCTGTACGATGATAAGACTCAATCTTGTAAAGGGACTCGGCCCGGTGCTTCAGATTGCTGAGGGCTGGACGGTTAAGCTTCCTGACGAGGTTTCGGATAAACTTTGGAAGCGTACCGACTATACATGGCCCTGCACATGGTTTGCACCCAGAACAACAGGCGAGGGCGCGTTTAAGACAGCGTATGACGTGATGAATAATTGGGGCGCAAATCACGGCGCTATAAGCTATGGTCATATAGGCGCAGACCTGATTACGTTATGCTCAATGCTCAGAATTCCGGTAAGTATGCATAATGTTCCGGAAAAAGACATTTTCCGTCCGGCGGCATGGAATGCTTTCGGCATGGACAAAGAGGGACAGGATTACAGAGCGTGTGCGGCATACGGCCCGTTTTATAAATAATAAAGGAGAAGGATATAATGGAATTAAGCTATATGGATATAAGAGAGCAGATATGTGATGTTTGCCATAAAATGTGGCAGCTTGGCTGGGTTGCGGCAAATGACGGAAACGTTTCGGCAAAGCTGCCGGACGGCAGCTTTATGGCAACGCCGACCGGTATAAGCAAAAGCTTTATTACTCCCGATAAGCTTGTAAGAATAGACGCAAACGGAAATGTTCTTGAGGCGGAGGAGGGCTACAGACCGTCATCGGAAATAAAGATGCATCTGCGTTGTTATGCAGAGCGTGATGATGTCGGGTCGGTAGTGCATGCACATCCGCCGGCAGCTACCGGATTTGCGGTTGCGCATAAGTCGCTGGACGAATATTCAATGATAGAAACCGTAATTGCTTTAGGCTCAATTCCGGTGACGCCGTACGGTACCCCGTCAACATATGAGGTTCCGGATGCGATTGCGCCGTATCTTGCAGAACATGACGCATTGCTTTTGATGAACCATGGTGCACTGACAGTTGGCGCTGATGTAATAACTGCGTATTACAGAATGGAAACAATGGAGCTTTTTGCAAAAATAAGCCTTAATGCACACATCCTCGGCGGAGCAAAGGAAATATCCAAAGAGAATATAGACAGACTTATCAGTATGCGTGAGGGTTACGGAGTAACCGGCAGACATCCGGGATATAAAAAGTATAATAAATAGCAGTATATACAAAAAGGCTGTTTAGAAAGTCAATAGACTTTTTAAACAGCCTTTTTTATTAGTATTACTTAGGGCTTTGTAATAACAACCCTTTGTGTATTTTCAAACCACTCAACGTCTGCGCCAAGCTCCTCCGAGATAAATCTTATCGGAGTATAGGTGCGGT
>CAJLFL010000193.1 GCA_905205855.1 uncultured Eubacteriales bacterium
GAAAAAGCACAATTTCGGCATCTTTCGGTTTGTCATCTTTGCAAGGCGCCAGCCTAACTGACTACATTTCTCATCCATTCTTTCTTTTTAAAGTATGTTACAGAAATTATCACCTTTACAATTTCCTCACTGCACATCATTGCATATGATATAAGCAGAGGAAGATGCAGCACAAGTCCGCCGAGTGTAACCATTGGCACACCTACCAGCCAGACACAGCCTATATCTATCAAAAATGCTGCGCCCGGATTTCCGCCGTTTCTGAATACGCCCACTATCAGCAAAAAAGTAAGCGCCTTAATATTCATCATTACCGCAACAACCGCAAGCAAATTCATTGACTGATTATAAACCTCTGCCGAAACCTGATACGGCATCAGAATAATCGGACGCGCAGCAATAAATATTAACGATAAAACAACAGAGGTAATAACCGATAATACAGCAAGTCTTTTTCCGTACTCATACGCTTCCTCATAATTTCCGGCTCCGACTGCCTTTCCTATAAACACACCGCCGGCATTTCCGCCGCCGTGAAAGAACACAAGCATAAGCCTTTCTATATTCTGAACTATTGTTATTACCACAATGGCTTCCGGACTGATTCTTGCAAAAACCCATGAATAAGCCGTTGTACCAAGCGCCCATGCCATTTCATTTAAAATAACGGCAGAGGAGGTTTTAAAGAATTTTACAACAATTTCCTTAGGAATGGTAAACAATTCTTTAAATAAAGCCGCTTGAATCATCTTTCTGCCGTACACTGCGGAAAGCATAACAGCAAGCTCTGAAAATCTTGCAATAACCGTTGCAACAGCCGCACCTTTGACTCCCATTGCCGGCGCGCCTAACCTTCCGAATATAAGTATCCAGTTTAAAACAACATTTACCAAAAGCCCTATAGCCCTGACTATAAAGGGCAAGGCTGCCTTTTCGCTGCAGCATACGCTTGAATCAAACGCTGTTGTAATCGCTGTCGCAAAATAACCTATACATACTATTCTTAAATAGGTTACACCCTCATTCAAAGCCTCCGGTGCAGCCTTAAAGGCGTTAAATATCTGCACCGGAAAAGTAACGGCAGCAAATATAAATACAAGCGCAAGCCCCATTGCAAGCAAAAGATTCAGACCGAGTATTTTTCTCATCTTCGGTATATCCTGTTTACCCCAGAACTGCGAGGAAAACACACCCGCACCACAGCTTATACCAAACAAAAATACGGTAAACAGAAAATAAACTTGATTTCCTATGCCGATTGCAGCAATCGGAGCATCTCCAAGCCTGCCAATCATTATTGTATCAATAAGATTGGTGAGCGAGGATATAAGCTCCTTTAATGCCATCGGAAGCATCAATATAAAAAACTTTTTATAAAATTGATTCATTATAAACCTCTAATTGTAAAATATTGTAAATATTAGTCTATATTTTTCATTGAAAGGCTGATTCTGTTTTTCTTTGAATCCGCCTCCAAAACGCGAACCTTTACAATATCACCCACAGACACTACATCCATCGGGTTTTTGACATACTTGTCGGATAACTGCGAAATATGTACCAATCCGTCCTGATGAACTCCAATATCTACAAATGCACCAAAGTCTATTACATTTCTTACTGTTCCGGTGAGAATCATACCTTCTTTTAAATCCTCAATGCTCATAACGTCACTGCGTAATATCGGCTGTTCTACCTCATCACGCGGATCTCTGCCGGGTTTTGTAAGTTCTGCTATAATATCATAAAGGGTAGGAACTCCTATTTCCAGCTCAGCTGCAAGCTTTTCCACACCGTATTTTTCCGCGTCTGCTTTAAGCTTATCCAAACCGCCGTTTTTGACATCATCAACCGAATATCCCAGAATATCAAGCAGCTTTTTGGCTGCGTCATAGCTTTCCGGATGAACAGAGGTATTATCCAAAACATTTTTTCCATCCTTTATCCGTAAAAAGCCTGCACACTGTTCAAATGCTTTTGGTCCAAGCTTAGGTACTTTTTTAAGCTGAGTGCGTGAAGAAAAAGCACCCTCTTCCTCACGGTACGACACAATATTTTTTGACACTGCCGCAGAAATACCGGAAATATGCGAAAGAAGGGGAGCAGAAGCAGTATTTAAGTCCACACCTACACTGTTTACAGCATCCTCAACTACGCCGCCGAGGGTTTCGCTCAGACGCTTTTGATTCATATCATGCTGATACTGCCCTACTCCTATTGCCTTAGGATCAATTTTTACTAATTCAGCGAGAGGATCCTGTATTCTGCGCGCTATAGATATAGCGCTTCTGCGCGTTACATCAAAATCCGGAAACTCCTCCGCGCCAAGCTTTGAAGCTGAATATACCGATGCGCCTGCCTCGTTTGTTATTATATACCTTACCTTTGTTCCCGGAATTGACTTCAGCAGCTCTGCCGCAAACATCTCTGTTTCCTTTGATGCAGTACCGTTACCGATTGATATTAAATCAACATCATATTTATTTATTAAGGCTTTTATATATTCCTTTGCAGCTTCCTTTTGCGCGTCTGAATGTGTTACATAAATAACTCCTGTATCAAGAACCTTTCCCGTTGCGTCAACCACGCCAACCTTACAGCCTGTTCTGTAGCCCGGATCGAGTCCTATTACTACCTTTCCGTGAATAGGCGGCTGCATAAGCAGATTTTTAAGATTTACCTTAAATACCTTCATTGCTTGTTCCTGCGCGGTTTCTGTAAGTTCTCCGCGTATTTCTCTCTCGATCGACGGCGCAATCAAACGGCTGTAAGAATCTCTGACAGCCTCGTCAACAACAGAGGAGGAGGGAGAAGAAGATGTTACCTCACAGCCTATAAGGTAATTCATAATTCTGTCCAAATCCGGCTCAATTGAAACAGACAAAAATCCCTCTTTTTCACCTCTGTCAACTGCAAGAATTCTGTGCGGAGCAATTTTCAAACACGGCTCGGAAAAATCATAGTACATTCTGTATACACTGTCTTCATTCTTTGCGGCTTTTACCGTTATAATTCCGGTCTTGAATGTCATATTACGCAAAACCTTTCTGTGTTTTGCGTTATCAGATACCATTTCGGCAATTATATCCATTGCACCCTGAACAGCATCTTCAGCGGAACTTACCTCTTTTTCCGCATTGATATAATTCAGTGCGTCATTTTGATAATCATAATCAGCTGACTGCTCATATATTTTAAGCGCCAGAGGCTCAAGTCCCTTTGCCTTTGCAACAGTGGCTCTGGTTTTTCGTTTAGGTCTGAAAGGTCTGTATAAATCCTCTATTTCAGTCAGCTTTTGACAAGCGTCAATAGCACTTTCAAGCTCAGGCGTCAGATTGCCCTGTTCTGCTATAATTCTTTTTACATCCTCTTTGCGTTCCTCCATATTACGGAGATAACTCAGCCTTTCATCAAGAACACGCAGTATTTCGTCGTTTAGCTCACCGGTTGCCTCTTTACGGTATCTCGATATAAACGGAATCGTGTTGCCCTCATCAATAAGCTTTACAGTGTTTTCTATCTGCCATTCTTTAAGTCCAAGTTCAGCTGCAAGCTGTTTTATAATATCCATAAACATTCTCCTTAAAAAAAGGCGGTGTATAATACGCCGCCGTACAGGGCAATGTTGCCCTGATAAATTTTTTGATTAAAATTAAAATATGTCCTCCGCACCGTATATAATACATAACGGGCAGATAGTATCTGCCCCTACGAGATTGTGTATACGTTTTACAATACTCATACACTTTTTAAAATACATTTGCAGATTCAGCACACTTAATTGCATATTATCATTTATAATTTTCTGCAAGCAAATAATATCTGCCCCTACAGGATTATGTATAAATTTTACAATATTTTTTGTTTTGTAATATTCCCATAAGGGTAGTCACTCGGCACACCTCCGAGAGGTGAGCTTTTGCATATAGCGTTTTGTGCTTTCGTTCTAATATTTGTTTTTA
>CAJLFL010000194.1 GCA_905205855.1 uncultured Eubacteriales bacterium
AAATCACCGGGGATTGTAATAAAATCAGTGCGGCATTTGTTCTTCCGCACGAGAGCGGCTCTTTGCACCATCTGCTTGCCGCATTCGCCGCCGGAGGGCTTAATCTGTTAAAGCTTGAATCCCGTCCCATACCGCAAAGACGTTTTGAATATATGTTCTTTGCCGACTATGAGGGAAATCTGCTTGACGAACACGTAAAAGAAATAACAAGTTCTGTTATTGACGGCTCTGTTGAGTTTAAATTTATCGGAAACTACAGGAGTAAAGTATAAGCATGAAAAACCTAATTCTAATCGGTATGCCGGGATGCGGCAAATCCACAATCGGAAGAAAGCTTTCCAAACGTCTTGACATGGAATTTATTGATTTGGATTTAATGATTGAAAAAACATACGGCAAAAAGATTTCGGATATTTTTAAAGAAATCGGCGAAAAAGGTTTCAGACAGCTTGAAAGCAAAGCCCTCAGCGAATCCGTTAAAACTGAAGACCGTGTCATTGCAACAGGCGGCGGAATAGTTATCGTTGACGGTAATTTGAGTATTGCCGAAAACGGAATAACCGTATTTATCGACAGACCTCTTGAGTGTATAAGCTCAGATATAAAAATAGGCAACAGACCGCTGCTTGCCGGCAGCAGAGCAGAAAAGCTCAAAAAGCTGTATAATGAACGCTATGATAAATACCTCAGCTGGGCAGATATACATATTATAAATGACAAAACTGCAGCTGATGCTGTTGAAAAAATACTATCAGAGGTGAAGCTTTATGAAAATAATGGTAATTAACGGCCCGAACATAAATATGCTCGGCACACGTGAACCGGGAGTTTACGGAAATCAGACCTACAGTCAGCTTGAAAGCTGTATCGAGGAATATGCCGAAAAGAAAAACTGTGAGGCTATTGTCCTGCAAAGCAACGGCGAGGGTGAAATTATTGATTTTATACACCACGCACTTGGCAGCTGTGACGGAATAATAATAAATCCCGGTGCATATACACACTACAGCTATGCTATACATGATGCTCTTACATCGGTTAATCTTCCTGCAATTGAGGTACACATAAGCAATATCCACAAACGGGAGGAATTCCGCAGAAAATCTATTACTGCTCCTGCCTGCATAGGACAAATATGCGGTCTTGGCTTTAGAGGATACACTTTGGCGCTTGATTATCTTATTGAAAATATAAAAGAGGTAAACTGAAATGATTAAGCTTGCAGTAATCGGTGATCCGATAGAACACAGTCTTTCACCGCTTGTGCATACAACGGCGCTTAAAGCTATCGGTATAGAATGTGAATACAAAAGATTGTGTGTGAAAAAGGGCAGTCTAAAAGAATTTTTGGAATATGCCATTGCAGACAAAATTGACGGATTTAATCTTACAATGCCGCACAAGGTTGATATTCTTCCTTTTTTATCTGAAATCGACGCTGAGGCAAAACGCTTTGAATCTGTAAACACCGTAAAAGTTATTAACGATAAATTATACGGCTATAATACAGACAGCGACGGATACTGCGAATCGCTGAAATCGGCAAACCGCAGCTTTAATCAAAGCCGCGTTGTAATCATAGGTGCCGGCGGAGTTGTAAGGACTCTTGCATTAAAAGCCGCTTATGAGGGTGCACGCAGCATAATTATACTGAACAGAACGGCAGAAAAAGCAATAAGTATAGCGGAAGCAGTAAAGAAAAAGACCGGCTGTAATATTTCCGGCGGCACATTTAACGAGTCTGAGCTTTCACGTTTTTGCAGTGAGTGCGATATACTGATAAATGCTACACCTCTCGGCATGAGCGGAGTAAAATCCGACTTTAACGACTTTTATTTCTTAAATGCTTTACCCAAAAACGCTCTGGTGTCGGACTTGATTTATAATCCTGACCGCACAAGGCTTTTAGAGCAAGCCGCGGCTCTTGGGCTTGATACTCTAAATGGTTTGGGAATGCTTATATATCAGGCATTGCTTGCGGATAAAATTTATACCGTAGCAAGCTTTGACATGAAAAAAGTTTTTGAAGCTACTGCTGCTGCAGTAAGAAACAGCATATAAAAAAGGACGGTCACATCATTTGCCGTCCTTTTTTATTTACATTTCATATAGCTTGGCAAGACCGCCTTCAGAGGTTTCACGGTATCTCACCGATAAATCCTTACCTGTTTCATACATTGTTTTAATTACTAGGTCAAGCGAGATTTTTCTTTCGGCAAACAGCATTTCCGCAAGGCTGACCGCATCCACTGCGCGCATAGCGGCAACCGCATTGCGCTCAATACAAGGAATTTGCACAAGTCCGCCTACCGGATCACAGGTCAGACCGAGGTGGTGCTCCAGTGCTACCTCTGCCGCACATTCTATCTGCTTTATACTCAGTCCTTTGAGATATGCAAATGCAGCAGCAGCCATAGCACACGCGCTGCCTATCTCCGCCTGACAGCCACATTCCGCACCGCTGATTGAAGCGTTTGTCTTTATCAGATTTCCGATAATTCCGGCAACACCGAGAGCCTTTATTATTTCATCATCAGTATAGCCAAGCTCCTTTTGTTTAAAATACAGTACCGCCGGCAAAACTCCGGACGCACCGCAGGTGGGAGCAGTGACAACCATTTCTCCGGAGGCGTTTTCTTCACTTGCGGCATAGGCATAAGCTGAAATCATATAGATTTCCTTTTCATGTCCAAACGCCTTGCCCTTTCCCATTTCCAATAAAAGTGATGCTTTGCGGTTAATATTAAGTCCGCCCGGAATTACTCCTTCAGCCTTCAGTCCTGCCTCAACGGTTTTCTTCATTCTATCCCACACTGCCGTTAAAAAAGGTACAATATCGTTTCCCTCTGCATTTAAAGCATACTCAAAAAGGTCAATGCTTTGGGCTATACATACATTTTCTATCTCTTTAAAGTATGTTTCTTTATAAACAAGCTCTGATTCCTCCGGATTTTCACCCTCAAATACTACCGCTCCTCCTCCGACACTGCAAACTCTGCGGCAGCACAGACATTTATCTTCCTTGTATGCATATATGTCTAAGGTATTGGGATGCGGAAGCTTGTCTGTATCACTGTCAAATACAATATCAACCGGAATACTGTCAAACGTTTTTTTGATTGCATAATCCGTCCGGTGACCTTTTCCCGTTTTCGCAAGCGAACCGTAAAGAATTACCTTAAAGCTGTCTGCGTTCGGATATTCCTCCAAAACACGACGACAGGCATTAGCCGGTCCCATTGTATGAGAGCTTGACGGGCCTCTGCCGATGCGATACAGCTCCTTTACGGAATACATACCCGCTTTTTTATCAGACACAGACATATTTATATCTCCTTACTTATTATCCGCCAACCGTCATTCTTGCAGCATATTTGCTGTCTATCTCAAGTGGCATTTCCTTGCCCTCGTTGTAAAGCATAAGATTATCTATAAGCCGCATTGTTATTATCGGACGTCTGTCAATTGTCGGGCCTGCCATATGCGGCATACAATAAACATTTTTAAGCTTTCTCAGCTCACTGTCAGATTCAAGCGGTTCGCTGTAATACACATCAAGAACAGCATCAAATCTTTCTTCTTTTATCTCTTCTATCATTGCCGGTTCTTCTACAATTTTGCCTCTTGCAGTATTCAAGAACAGCGCTCCGTCTTTTATAAGCTTAAATTGCTCCACTCCTATCATACCTCTTGTTTTCTCATTCATTGATGAATGAAGGCTTACAACGTCACACTTTAACGCTTCTTCAAGTGATACCTGTTCTGCGTTACATTCCTTAAGTATCTCTTTATCTATCGGATATGATGAATACAGCTTGAGCTTTACATTAAATACCTGAAGCTTTTTTACCAAAAACTTAGATATTGTTCCAAAA
>CAJLFL010000195.1 GCA_905205855.1 uncultured Eubacteriales bacterium
TGTTACACATAGTTTTCTCCTCTATTCATTATCTTCTAAAAAAGAGATATTATATTCTTCTTTTTTTCTGCCGTACGGTATGCCAAAGTGGTCATAGGCACGCTTTGTAACCATTCTGCCGCGCGGAGTACGGTTTATAAAGCCTATTTGCATAAGATAAGGCTCATAGACATCCTCTATAGTGTCACTTTCTTCGCCTATGGTTGCGGCAAGCGTATCAAGACCTACAGGCCCGCCGTCATAATGTTCTATCACGGTTTTTATCATACGCTTGTCGCTTGCGTCAAGACCAAGCTTGTCTATTTCAAGCTTACTGAGAGCCATATCTGCAAGCTCTCCGGTGATGATTCCGTCAGACATGACCTGTGCAAAGTCGCGTACCCGTTTCAGCAAACGATTGGCAATACGCGGCGTTCCTCTTGAACGCGAGGCAATCTCAGCTGCGCCGTCCGGTTCAATTTTTATTCCAAGTATTCCGGCACTTCTGTTTACTATTGTTGCCAGTTCTTCGTTTGTATACATTTCAAGTCTGCTGATAACGCCGAAACGATCGCGCAGAGGAGCGGCAAGCGCGCCTGCTCTTGTGGTTGCACCTATTAAGGTAAACTGCGGCAAATCAAGGCGGATAGAACGCGCCGATGGACCTTTACCTATAATAATATCAAGAGCATAATCCTCCATAGCAGGGTACAGTATTTCTTCAACGCTGCGGCTCAGACGGTGAATTTCATCTACAAACAAAATATCATCCTGACTGAGGTTGGTGAGCAGAGCTGCCAAATCCCCTTGCTTTTCAATAGCCGGCCCTGAGGTTATCCTTAAATTTACACCCATCTCATTGGCGATTACTCCGGCAAGAGTGGTTTTGCCAAGTCCTGGCGGGCCGTAAAGCAGAACGTGATCAAGCGCGTCGCCGCGCTGCTTTGCTGCCTCGATAAATACTTTAAGGTTTTCCTTTGCTTTTTTTTGACCGATATATTCATCCAAAACACGCGGACGCAGACTGTATTCAGAGTCCTTGTCCTCGATTGTTTCGTTTGTGGTTATTATTCTGTTTTCTTCATCCATAGCATTAACCTAAATTAACCCTTCATCAGATTTTTCAAACCGGCTTTTATCTTTTCTTCGGTTGTACCGGTTGTGCCGCGTAAAGCTTTTTCAGCCTCCTGCTGAGAATAGCCGAGAACAAGCAGTGCGGACAAGGCTTCGTTGTTATCGGCGGTTTGAGTATCATTGATGAAAATTTCATTCTGAGGCATACCGTCAATATCAAGTCCCTTGAATTTATCCTTAAGCTCCAGCACAAGACGCTGCGCTCCTTTTGGCCCAAGTCCCGGAGTGTGCGAGGAAAGATATTTCGAGTCATCGGTTATAACGCATAATGCAAACTTTGACGGAGAAACATTAGACAGCAGATTTGCGGCTGTTTTTGCACCGATTCCGGAAACGCCGAGAATCATCTCAAAGATATTAAGCTCCTCCAGTGTGGCAAAGCCGTACAAGGCATATATATCAGAGGCGTTTTTAATGTTCATATAGGTATAGAGCTTTGCATCTGAACCCGGCTCGCCTATTGCTTTAAGCGACGGAAGTGTGGAGTATATTTTGTATCCGACTCCGCCGGCATCTATTACCGCAAATGAGTCGGTTTTGTGTACCAGTCTGCCTGAAATATAGTAAAACATAATCCATCCTCCGTAATTCATCATTAAAGAATATTATACCAAAGAATACACCTGTATGCAAGGGTTAATTTTCGGGCAGAGAATTCAAGAGAAGTTATTTATTTTAGCAGCGGAGAAAGACGCTTATACAAAACATATGTAATCAGTGATAATGCAGTTCCCTTGCACAGATTGAACGGGGTTATAAGCGAAAGCACAAGATTCAATCTGACAGAGAATGCTGAATTCGGCATATACAGCGGCAGCATAATAAAAAGATTTGCCGCAGATGCAGCCGCAGTCATAAGGATAACCGCGGCAAGCATACCGATAAGCGCGCCTTTTTTGGTTCGGTTTTTCTTATAAATCAAACCGGCAGTCAGAACAAAAATTCCGTTTACAAAAAAGTTTGCAAATTCGCCGACAAAGCCGGTGGAGGTTACGGCGCAGTGGAGCAAATTCTTTATAAGCTCAATCAAGACTCCGGCAGTCGGGCCGATAGCAAAAGAGCCTATAAGCGCCGGTAAATCGGATATTTCTATTTCCAAAAAGCCGCCGATTTTCAAACCCATAACACTGCCGAGAAGCTGAAGCATAAATGCGGCGGCAGAAAGTACACCTGTCTTAACTATATAATTTGTTTTTCTTTTCATTAAAATTCATCCTTTCACGTTTAGTATTTTTATTCATGATAAAACAAAATCCCTGAGCAAACTTGCTCAGGGATGGTATGCAAATAACAAGTATATCGCCTTCTTTCATCCAGACTTTACTGTCGGCTTCGGAATTTCACCGAATCAACGGGTTTCCCCGCTCGCGGACTTTGACCGCCGGTACGGAATTTCACCGATCCCTGAAGATTTATATTTAATTTATTTTTTTACTGTTCTTGTACCGCAGCGGCTTCGGGAGCCTGTTGTGTTACTGCTTCCGATGCCGGTGCCTCCTGCTTTGGCGGGGAGGTTTGGGGTGCGGTGCTTTCCGGTGCTGCGGCAGGCTTGTTATCAGCGGCAGTCGGATTTTGTGTTTGCTGCGGAGCCTGTGTCTGCCTGGGCGGTTCTTCTTTTTTCTCCTCCTCAGGTTTATTATACAGGCTTGAAGACATTTTTTGCCTTGCGACCTCTGCACCGTCTTTTTTAACAACACGTGTTACCTGATAGGAATATCCGCCTCCGCTTCTTAAAAGTTCAACTGAATAACGCTCCGGATTATATCCCCAAATACTGAAAGTGACAGTTCCGCTTGCTGCAGAGGCTGCAATTTTAATCGGATACGGAGTACTGTTCTTAAATTTTAAATCAAGTACACCTTCCGCTATTGTGGCGTCAAGTCCTGGGGGAAGATAGCTTACCAAAAGACTGTGATTATGACGCTCGACTATTTCAAGATTCGCATACAGCGCTGCACAGTAGAGAGTTGATGACGGTTGACAAATTCCACCGCCCATTCCGCTTTCTACTTTGTTACCTACATATACCGGCGCAGCCTGATAGCCGTTTGCAGCGTTCCGCGGAAGTATAGTCTTGTCATATGAAAACTCCTCGCCGGGCAGCATTTCATATCCGTTTATACGGCTTACTGCAAGCTGCACATTATTTACCCGCGCAGAAGTTCCGCCATAATTTGTGCTGTAGCTGCTTAATTTATCCGTATACAGAATTTGCTGCAGCTTTTCCGTTGTATTCTCCGGCGGATTGGTTTCAACGCTGAATTCAACAGTTCCACCCTCGGCAGCTTTGAGCTGTTCTATTGCATTTTTTACGGTTTCTTTATCAACAATGCATTTTAGTTTTTCGGGATGAACCGTTACACTATTCTCAGCGTTTTTCTCATAGTAAGCGTCCTCGGCATCATTTGTCAGCCATGCATAGAATTTATTGAAGTCTAAATCCTCTGGATGTATGGACTTGGGTTCAAGATAAACGTCATTAAAACGCATAGCTTTTATACTATCGTTTATAATTGCTTCAACCTCGCTGCGGTCAACCATAATTCCGTCTGTCTGCTTGTGCAGAATAACTCTGTCCGGGTTAAGCTCAAATGTGACACCCACCGGTTCGGTTTCATAATCTGCAGCCGCCGCGGTAACGGCATCTGCTAAAGCTGATGTATTATATTCATAAACAGGATTGATGTCTGTTTTATGGAGCTTACAAAATAAAAATCTGAATGCGCGCGCTACAATATTTGTTTAATT
>CAJLFL010000196.1 GCA_905205855.1 uncultured Eubacteriales bacterium
ACTTTATTTGTATTTACTGTATATTCTGTTTCCGTTCCTTTATTCTGCCGTATATAATTATTGCAAGTCCCAATATCACGGTAGCTATTGCCAGGAGCTGTGAAACTCTGTACGAGCCTATGTAAAGAGAGTCTGCACGCAGTCCCTCTATCCATGCTCTGCCCATACCGTACCATACCATATAGGCGCAGAACAGTTCTCCGTTAAACCTTTTTATTCTTTTATATAAGAGCAAAACACCTATGCCGACAAAGTTCCAGAGCGATTCGTATATAAACGTCGGATGCACATTCAGTGCAACTAAACTGCCATCGATTTTTACTGTCATTGCCCACGGCAGATTTGTAACCGAGCCGAACGCTTCGCCGTTTACAAAGTTGCCCCATCTTCCTATAACCTGACCTATTAAAAGTCCGACTGAAAGAATATCAACGGTTATTCCGATTGACAAGTGCTTTGCACGGCAGTATGAAACAACCACAATGCACGCTCCGATTATTCCGCCGTATATAGCAAGTCCGCCGCGCCTTATGTCAAGCGCGGTCAGCACACGGTAGGTATCAAGATTAAACAGTACATAATACAGCCTTGCACACACGATTGATACAGGCACTGCAATCAGCAGCATATTTAAAAAATCATCCTGTCCGAGTCCGGTTTTTTTTGCCTCACGATACCCGTATATTCCTGCCAGAACCATACCAAAGGCAATCAAAAGTCCATACCAGTATATAGGTAGTCCGAATACACTGAAAGCCGCGCGGTTCAGTGTAAACGAAAGTCCCAATCCCGGAAATGTTATTTCATTTATCATAGTCCGTTACCAACTCCGTTTCTACTTGACAGGCATAACAACCGAAAGTACACAGTTATTTACGTCAAAATGCTCAGCCAGACGCCTTTGTATATCGGCATTGCTTACCTTATCTGCGGCAGCCTTAAAGTCCAGCGGATTATAGCCTGCTATTATCTGGCGTATAAAGGCATTCCCCATTCTTTCAACACTGTTAAACATCTTTATATTGCCCGAAACCAAAACCTTTTTGGCACGTTCAATATCTTCAGCTGGTATTCCCTCGTCAGCAGCTTTTTTTATTCTTGCCTTTACTCTTTCGTACACTGCCTCCGGATCCTTTGATTCACCGCCGATAAGCGTAAAGCCATAAGAATCCGACACCTCTGTTTCCGCGTCAAAACTGCCGTTTATCAAGCCTTCCTCGTACAGCTCCATATACAAATCGCTGCTTTTGCCGAGCAGAGCCTCTAATATCAATTCCGTTGCAATCTCATTTTTTAAGGCTTCATCGGACGGCAGTCCTACCTCATTATCCTTAAGCCCGATACGGAAAAGCGGCAGAGAAACTACCAAATCCTGAACAATTCTTTCCTGAACACGCTCTTTGGGTTCATCAACCTTTTTGCGTTCTATTCTGCCCAGATTTCTCGAAGCGTCAATATGCTTGTCAACATATTCAAGTGCCTTTTCAATATCAATATCGCCCACCAGAACCAAAACCATATTTGCCGGATTATAGAATGTGTTATAGCACTTATATAAAAGCTCCGGCGTTATATGTGAAATACTCTCAACAGTACCCGCTATATCAATCTTAACAGGATTATTATGATACATTGCCGTAAGCGTATTAAAGAAAACTCTCCACTCCGGATCATCATCATACATCTTAATTTCCTGACCGATTATCCCCTGTTCCTTCTTGACATTTTTCTCAGTAAACCACGGTTTGTTAACAAAGCTGAGCAATATATCGAGATTTTCATAAAACTTATCCGTACAGGAGAATAAATATGCCGTCAGGTCAAAGCTGGTAAAAGCATTGCTGCTTGCGCCGGTTTCGGCAAATCTGTCAAAGGCGTTTCCGCCGCCCTCCTCCTCAAACATTTTATGTTCAAGATAGTGTGCGATTCCATCCGGCACCTCGGTCATTTTATCCTCACCGGGAACTCTGAAAACTCTGTCAACCGATCCATACTCCGTGCCGTAGATAGCATAATATTTGCTAAAGCCCTTTTTTGGGAACACATATACTCTGAGTCCGCTGCTGTGAACGGTATACTGCATTTTTTCATTAAGACGGCTGTTATAAAAGCTCTTTATTTCCATGCTGTTATTCCTCCCCCCCTTTTGCGTTTCCTTTAAGGAAATAAACCGTATCAAGACGCAGACGGCTCATGACATTTTTTATTGCCGTTACATCTACCCCTGACAAACGCTGTAAAAGCTCATCCGGGGATTGATCTGTTCCCATTATTACCTGACTCAAATAATAATCCTCCATAGTCCTCATGCTGTCTTTCATGGAGTTTATACCGTTCGCAAGATATTTCTTTGCCGCGTCAAGTTCGGCATCTGTGATTTCTCCATTCTTCATCTTTTCCAGCTGAACCATTATCTCATCATATGCAGCCTGATAATTCCCGGTTTCTATTCCGGAGCTTATCATCATAACGCTTTTTAATCTGTCCGTTCTGCTTGTGGCATAATATGCAAGACTAAGCTTTTCACGCACATTATTAAACAGCTTTGAAAACGGACTTCCGCCGAATATGCATGTTCCGAGCATAAGTGCATAATAATCCTCAGAGTCCGGCTCAACACCGCAGCAAATACCCATAGCAAGCTTACTCTGCACTACATTTATTTCCTCTGTTATATGCTGAACCTCGCTGCGCCCGGACTCAGCAGGCTTGGTTTTGATATAGACCGCACTTCTCGGCTCAAGCTCAGGCAAAAGAATTTTATCTATAGTATCGGTAATATCCTCTATCACTGTTCCGCCGACAAAAATATCAACCTTTGCATTTTTTATCACATCAGTATAAAACTCGTACAAGTTTGCCGGTGTAATATCGTCAAGATCCTCGGCATAGCCTGCCTCAAACATACCATAGCCTTCTTTTCCGAACATTGCTTCGCGGCATTTTACATCCGTATATTCCTTTTTATCGTTTATAAGACCTTCTATTGCGTTTTTTAAATTGGTTTTTTCACTCTCGACATACTCAGTCACAAAACCGCCGTCCTTAACCAGCGGAGAAAAAACAAATTCACGCAGAAAATCTGCCGCAAGAACGCTGAGATTTTCTCCTATATATGCATCGGCTATATATTCAATAGTAAAGTACAACACCTCGCCGTCACCTTTCATTCTTACGCCTGCCGCACAGGTTGCACTGTACATTTCAGCAAGATGACGCGCCATATCCTTAAACTTCGGATATTTTTCAGTTCCGCGCTTTAATACCGACGGCAAAAGCGCCGCCTTTGTAACCGTTTCACGCTTTAACGGTATATTAAAAAACAAGCTCAGCGTATTGGTTTTAAACCTTGTATCCTTTAATACACGAAGGTCAACTCCATCGCACAGATGCTTTGTCTGCAATATAATCAACTCCTTTTATCAATAACATTTATAGTATACCATATTTTGCATATAAAATGCAACCTGCTTTTTAAAATAGAGTTTTATTATAATCTTTTTGCAAGTTAGCCGAAAGAAATTACTCCAACCCCACCTTAAAGGGCATAATTTCAGCAGCTTTCGTTTTGTCATCTTCGCAGGATGCCGGTCCTGCTGCGTCCGCCAAAAACAAAAACATAATAACTTTTCAGCGGCAATTCTACCTCTGCACGTGAAAAATGCAGTATATACCGCCGGATTTTCAATAGGTGATAGCGCAAGCATTAGAATGACAAAATGTGTCACTCTAATGCTTTATATAGACATATATTATCTATATACTAAATATAATTATTAAAAAGTTTATGCTATATATAAAAGCAGAATGACATATTCTGTCACTCTGCTAAGCTATTTTTACATTTTGATGT
>CAJLFL010000197.1 GCA_905205855.1 uncultured Eubacteriales bacterium
TAAAAAAGAAGTCAGATTATGACTTCTTTTTTTCATGTGCTCGCTTTGCGGCGGTAAGCGTATTTCGCATAAGCATGGCTATTGTCATCGGGCCTACACCGCCGGGAACGGGCGTGATTGCTCCGACAATCGGTTCAACCTCAGCAAAGTCAACGTCACCGCACAGCTTTCCGTTTTCGTCCCTGTCCATACCTACATCAATTACTATCGCGCCGGGCTTTACCATGTCTGCTTTGACAAATTTGGGTATGCCGACTGCTGCAACAAGAATGTCCGCTCTGCATGTCACCTCCGGCAGATTCTGTGTTCTGGAGTGACACATGGTAACGGTTCCGTTTTGGTGCAGCAGAAGCATTGACATAGGCTTGCCGACAATATTGCTCCTGCCGATAACAACACATTCCTTGCCCTCTGCTGAAACACCGCTTTCCTTAATTAATTCCATAACCCCTGCCGGAGTACACGGAACAAAATCAAAGTCGCCTATCATAATTTTGCCGACATTTATCGGATGAAAGGCGTCAACGTCTTTTTCCGGCAGAATGTGATTTATAATTATTTTGTCATCAAGATGATCGGGCAGAGGAAGCTGTACCAGTATCCCGTGTATCTTAGAGTCATTGTTAAGCCTGTCTATCAAAGCTAAAAGGTCTTCCTCGGTCGTGTCAGCGGGCAAAGCGTGCTTTTCGGAATAAAAGTCAAGCTCAGCACATGCCTTTTCTTTATTGGCAACATATACCTTTGATGCCGGATCGTCACCGACTATTACCACCGCCAGACCGGGTTTTGTGCCCTCTGCGGTCAGAACCGCCGCTTCTTTTTTCAATTCTTCCTTTACCCTTACGGAAACCGCTTTTCCGCTCAATAGCTTTGCCATTTTTATACTCTCCTTTTTTATGTGGTTTGTCCGATATAAGGCACTTGGGACCGCTGCCGATTAAATCGGTTCTTTCGGCGATTATCAGAGCCTTTCGCACAAGATTATGGTTTTCAGGTCTTTTATATTGCAGCAGGGCGCGCTGCATCTGTTTTTCTTCATAGCTTTTGGGAACATAAACTTCTTTCATTGTTCGGGGATCAATCCCGGTGTAGTACATACAGGTGGACAGGCTTCCGGGCGTCGGATAAAAGTCCTGTACCTGTTCGGGATTCATGTGATTGTCCCTTAAAAATTCGGCAAGATATACTGCGTCCTTTATGCGGCTTCCGGGGTGTGATGACATGAGATACGGCACAAGAAACTGCTTTTTGCCGAGTCTTTCGTTTATCTCGTAAAATTTATCCGAAAATTTTTCATATACGCTTTGTCCGGGCTTGCCCATATACTTTAATACATGGTCTGAAATATGCTCCGGTGCGACCTTCAGCTGACCGCTTATATGATATTTGCAAAGTTCGGTAAAAAAACTTTCGTCATTATCGTACAAAAGATAATCATACCGTATGCCGGAACGTACAAAAACTTTCTTTACACCGTTTATCTTTCTCAGCTTCCGCAAAAGTGACAGATAGTCTGAATGTGAAACCTCAAGGTTTTTGCATGGCGTCGGAAACAGACATTGCCTGTTTTTGCACACACCGTGTGTCAGCTGTCTTTTGCAGGACGGAGCGCGGAAGTTTGCGGTCGGGCCGCCTACATCATGAATATTACCCTTAAATCCCGGCAGTTTTGTAAGCATTTCCGCCTCGGCAAGCAAAGATTCATGACTGCGCGAGGTAATGGTTCTGCCCTGATGAAAGGTCAGAGCGCAAAAGCTGCAGCCGCCAAAGCAGCCGCGGCATGAGGTAAGCGAAAATTTAACCTCTGATATTGCCGGTACACCGCCCTGGGATTTGTATATCGGATGATAGTCGCGCGCATAGGGCAGCATATAAACATCATCAAGCTCCTGCGTGGTAAGCGGCATTGACGGCGGATTCTGCACTACATAAAAATCACGGTCAAGCTGTGCAACCGGTTTGCCGCGTATCGCATCCTGCTCGGCAGACTGCTTTAAAAAGGCTTCGGCATAAGCTGTTTTGTCTGATGAAACCTCGTCATATGAATTCACGATAACAGTGTTTTCCGGCAGAGTGTTTTTGTCACTCTCAAGATAAACCGTGCCGTCGGTGAATTTTAAATCACCAACCGGGACACCTGCGTTGAGCATGTCAGCAATTTCCACGATTTGATGCTCTCCCATGCCGAATATCAGTAAATCGGCTCCGCTGTCGATAAGGATGCTTCGGCGTACGCGGTCAGACCAATAATCATAGTGTGCAAAACGGCGCAGACTTGCCTCAATTCCGCCGATTATAACAGGCACATCTCTGCCGTATGCTTCTCTTATGCGGTTGCAGTATACTATGACGGCTCTGTCCGGGCGGCAGCCTGCCTTACCGCCGGGGGAATAGAAATCTGTATTGCGGCGTTTTTTGGCAGCGGTATAATGATTAACCATAGAGTCTATGTTGCCTGAGGTCACCAAAAAACCGAGCCGCGGTCTGCCGAAGCGTTTGAAGTCCTCGCAGCTGTGCCAGTCCGGCTGGGCTATAATGCAAACGCTGTAGCCGGCGCTTTCAAGCACTCTTGAAACGATTGCTGCACCAAAGCTTGGGTGGTCAACATAGGCATCGCCGATGACATACACAAAGTCGGGAGTTTCTATTCCGCGGCTGTGCATATCTTCAGGTGTTATTGGTAAAAAATCCGAATTGGTCAAGTTTATGTTTTCCATAATATTTATGATACACGATTTTTATAAAAAATGCAAGTGCGGTAATTATGTAAAATTTGAGTAAATTACCTTGATAATTTCTCTGATTGTGATAAAATATAACTCAGAGAAAGGATGTGACAGCATGAAGAATTACAAAGGAGCAGCTTTTTTTGATGTGGACGGAACGCTGGTAGACGAAAGACTTGGGATATTCACACCGACCGAGAGAGTCAAAAAAGCAATAGAGTCGCTTAAAGACAAGGGCTTCCTTATCGGGCTTGCAACGGGCAGAGCGAGATGCTATGTTCCGGACACAGGGATAGATTTTGATTGTTATGTCAGCTGCAACGGCGCGGCGGCAGAGATCGGAGGAAAAGAAATCTTCAATGACTATATAGAATACACCGAATTAAAAAAAATTCTTGATTATCTTGCCAAAGAGGGGATACATTATGCTCTTGAAACGCCGCAGATATGCTATTATGAAAAAACTGCACAAAAAGAGATTTATGAAATGATTGATGTGTTTAAAATAGACAGAAATTGTTTTATTCCGTATGAGGGCGGAGAGGTAAAGATAAACAAGCTGCTGATAAGTTTTAAAAATATGGAGCAATATGATAAAATAAGCAGGGACTTTGCCGGAGAGTACGACATAATGCGGCATCACAGAAATTTATCGGCTGATATACGAAAAAAGAAAATCAGCAAGGCTGTCGGAATTGAAAGGGTAATAGAATACACAGGCGTTGATATAAATGATACCTATGCCTTCGGCGATGATTTTAACGATACCGAAATGCTCGGCGCGGTCGGACACGGAATTGCCATGACACCTCATGCCGAGTCGCTTGATGACGTTGCGGAGTATATAACCTGCGGTGTCGGCGGGGACGGTATATATATGGGGCTTAAGCATTACGGTCTTGCTGAGTGATATATGTGATTGTGAAAGGTAAAAAACGTACAGCTATCATGTTTATAGGACAATATTGTGCATTGTAATTTTTTGTATAATGAATTATAATTTTAGAAAATCAATGTATGGTACGGAGGTATAATTATGGGTTATAAAACACCGGAGGAAGCAGGAATTTCATCTACAAAAATACAGGAATTTATTGATGTTCTGGAACAAAG
>CAJLFL010000198.1 GCA_905205855.1 uncultured Eubacteriales bacterium
ATAACCCAACCAACCAGTTAGATAAAACATTATTTCCGAGAATAATGTCATTCCATATTTCATCCGTTATCAACAAAATCTTCATTCTAATACCCCTGAACAATTGCAAGTATATGACCTGTTATTTTAGGCATTCTGTAAAACAAGTATAATAACACCCTATATTTAAATGATGTCGACTCTTTACTTTTATTATAAATTCCATCAAACTTGTCTTTTAAAATACTACATACACTCCGATTTACATCATCTTTAATATAATGTGCATATTTTAAAGCTAAAACTATCGCAAATCTTTCATAACTTTTTTGTAAAAGAAATTCATCGTTTTTCTCCTTAAAAAAGCTTATTCTCTCTTCATATATAGAGAGAAAATCTAATCTGGGCTTATCATTATTTCTCATTGTAGAATTAGGGGACATATAATAATAATACATCCTATTTTCCAAAATACATATTCTTTTGCAATTATACGCAAATTTATAATATGTTGCATCATCCTCATTTATCTTTCCTTCAGGAAATCTGATCATACCTATAGCACTCTTTTTATACAGCTTCGCACAAGGTATCACTTTATATATGAAAAACGACAAAGCTGTATATACATCAATCAATTTACATTTTCCACTCATAGGAATATTAGGAAACACATCCTCGGTTCCTCTTATATAATCACATTGAACTATATCTCCGTCATAAGCAATAATTGTTTCATACATAATTTTAATAAAGTCTGTATGTATATAATCATCGCTGTCCACAAAAGTAATATATTCTCCCTTTGCACAGTCAAGCGCCGCATTTCTTGCAGTGCTCTGACCGCCGTTTTCTTTATGAATTACGTATATTCTTTTATCATCAGCAGCATATTCATCACATATTTTTCCTGAGCTGTCTGTTGAACCATCATTAACCAGAATAATCTCAAGATTTTTGTAACTCTGATTCAAAATACTTTCTATGCACCGCGGAAAGTACTTCTCTACATTGTATACCGGTACTATTACGCTGATTAAAGGTTCATTTGTCATGGATTTCTTACACCTCTTTTAAATATGTTTAATCACTTATCCACTTACCAAAATTAAAGTTTGTTTCCAAGTTTCGCCGTCCGCTGATTCCATTAAAGAGAAACATTTTATCAAATTTTTCGACCTTGATAATATTATCAGATTTCTATTTTAGGTTTATCCATTTATTTAATCACATACCTTTTATATATATTATAAAGTTCTGCTTTCACTCTTGAACATTCAAATAATTTAGCCTTATCTAAATTAAACTCGCCAAATTCTTGTCGTACAATCTTGTTTTTATTGAGATACTCTATTTTCTCTGCAAGAGCATCCAAATCATGTGCGCCGACCAAAAAGCCGCCTTTTCCCTCTTGTACTAAATCCTTATGACCTCTGTTTTCTGCCGCAACAATCGGTTTTTTGCACATCATCGCCTCAATTATATTAAGCCCAAGCCCCTCTCTGACGCTCATACTAACAACTATATCGCTTATTTTAACAAATTTCTCCAAATCAGTTCTGTAACCGACAAAATTCACTCTATTCGACACATTAAGTTCATTTGCCAAAGCTTTAAGATTTTCGGCTTCGGGACCGTTTCCTGCAAAAATTGCTTTTATCTGCGGATTATTCAATTTGGCAATCGCCCTTATCAGTTCACTCTGATTTTTGTTTTTGTTAAGCTCGCCAGTGCATAAAACAATAAAATCATCATCCGCATAGCCAAGATTATTTTTAAAATCCTCATTCAACGGCAATGTATTATATCTTTCTTTACTCACACCTACGCCATGTATATAAGCACTGTTTTTTGCATGTAAATGTTTTTTTGCTCTGTTATAATCCTCTGTATTTATTGTTATAATACAATCCGTAAACCATGAAAATAACCATTCCACCGGATAATAAAAAAGCCAGTTTTTAAGCGGCGCACCTTTATAAAAATGAAAACCGTGTGCAGTATAAATCACTTTTATACCGTTCTTTCTCTGTTTTTTTGCCGCAAGACGCGTAACCACTCCGCCCATCGGCGTATTACAGTGAATAATATCATAATCATTCTCCGCAATAATTTCCTTTATCACCTTATATGCTTTTATATTATTTTTACTTACAGGAGAACGCGAAAACGGAACATTATAAACTTTATCTGCAAAATCAAGCTTCAAACCGTTTTTCTCAGCCAAATTATCCCTCGCCGCAGTGTGAACTTCATACCCGTTTTCATGAAGCATTTTCACTAAAGGTTTATGGAATTGACAAATATGACTTTGAACAGTTGCTGTTATCAATACTTTTTTACTCATTTACTGCCTCCGTAAGATTTGAAATAATAAGTTCAAATAATCGTTTATTGTTACCGTCTCCTATAAAACAGTTATGCGGTGTTATTATCAAATTCTCTATATCCCATAACAGGCTTTTTTCATCTAACGGTTCGTTTTCAAAAACATCAATTACAGCTCCGAACAGCTTTTGCTTTAAAGCCGTAACAAGTGAATGTGTTTCAACAATTCCGCCTCTGGCAATATTTACAAATACCGCTCCGTCTTTTACTGAATCAAACATTTCTGTATTAAACATATTTTTTGTTTTATCGGTAAGCGGAAGTGTCAGCACTATAATATCGCTCTCTGCTAATGCGGTTTTAATCTCACTCAAATTATAAATTTGGGAATATTCAGGCTTATTAAGCATGCATATATCAACACCAACTATTCTGCATCCAAAAGCTGAAAACCTTTTTGCACATTCTGTTCCGATATTTCCGCAGCCAACAATACAAACAGTCTTGCCATAAAGCTCCATAAGCCCACGATGCTTGTACCATAAATGCTTAGCCTGACAACCAGTAAAATACCGGCTTTGTTTATACAGCTGCAAAACTCCGCATAACGCAAATTCAGCCATTGGCACACTGTATACACCTGCAGCATTTTTAATTCTTATGCCATTCTCGTTTATATAATCTAAAGGCACTCTGTCATATCCTGCACTTGTAAGCTGAATAAACTTTAACTTTGTAAATTCTTTAATATCATTATACAAAAACAAACCATTGCACACAACTGCATCAAAATCATCACACGCTATATTTTGTTCTTTAAGCGGTATTCTTTCATCTTTGACCTGCGTTATGTCGTATCCCAAAGCCGATATGCAGTTTAACTGCTCTTTTGAAAAACTAACAGCTCCGGCAATCAATATTTTAAGCATATTCTCACCTATTTGTTATAAAATGGTTTTAAAAATTTATCGGTATATCCTGTAAGATAATGTAGAATTGCCGCAGTCACGAAAATAGAAACTGTTGTTGCTATCCAGTTTAACGGAAATACTCCTGCATTTCTGAAAATTGGTATCAAGGCATATTGTACAACATATATTTCAAGAGTAATATCTGCAATGTATTTTATAAGTATATATAATTTTTTCGGCATCCTTTTAAGCTGTTCCTCAATTCCGGCAAAGGATTTAAACACAAAGAATAATAATATCAACAATACTATTTGATTTACTATTTGAAACTGACTAATCGTTGTTCTGTGCGAAAACAGTGTTTTTGATATAAAATATATAACAAAAACAACTGTTGTACATAACCAATTATACTTCTTATTATCTTTTGTAAAATCTACATGTTTTATCTTAAAATATAATCCTAACAGCATAGATTCAAAAAACAAAAATCGTATAAAAGGTTCCCGAACATTAT
>CAJLFL010000199.1 GCA_905205855.1 uncultured Eubacteriales bacterium
GCTTATGGGACATATGAGCCGAATATGCGAGCTTCCCGGAGATCACTTTATATTCAGATATTACATACACGATCCGTGGTGGGTGAACTCGCCCTGGTATGACAGGTATCAGGGATATCCGCATGACATATATTTGCCGATGGCTGTTTCAAGAATTACAAAAACCGGCAGCGTACAATCAGCGGAGCAGTTAAATATTTTATCGGTTGATAATTCTTACGGCGATATGCCCGACTGCTGTGTAAACGAGCCTCTGCCGCATATTTTAAAAGCCATAAAAGATAAATCTGACGAAATCCCTCCGCTTGTGTGGATTTATCCTCTGCGTGAGTTTACGTCATGCACCTCCGAATCCGATTTGAATGAAATGTATTTCGGCGACAGCTTTATAAAGGATTCGATAAATACAGGACTGCCGTTAAACTGCGTTGTATCGACGGATAATTTCTGTATACACAGCTTAGACCTGTATAAAAAAAGCATTATAATATCACCAATACCGCTAAGCAGCAATGTCCTTGATAAGCTGAACACAGCTGCAGAAGCAGGCATACCTGTCATAGTATACGGAACAGGCGAGAGATTAAACAGCATAGCACTTAATAAAAAAATAGTAAAAGCATCGCTCTCAGAGGCATGTCTGCCGGATCTGTTAAGGATTTTCGGTTATAATCTTACATGGTCAGGTGAAATGACATCATACAAGCATGCCATGACAATAAACAGATCCGATAATGCTTTTATTTTTTCTGTATACAACACAGATACCACAAAGGATTGCAGTATGAAATTTCCGCTTGGCGCGCCGATTCTTATGAACTGTGAAACAGAATTATCAAACGGATATTCAATCTATCGTTTTGCACGGAGCGAGCATAAGGAATGCCGGATATTTATAGAGCAAAATAACGGGCATATTTCAGCAGCAGAGCATGTAAGTGTAAATGATTATATACGAAGGCAGATTAAACTCTGCGGACTAAGCAATGCAACAATCTGCTTTTTCCCTGAAAAATACTGTATCGGCCATACAATGGTCAGCAGCGGAAATATTCAGGATTGGGAAACTCCCGTTTATATCTCCGGAGATGAATGGGATAAAAACTGGTCATGGGAAAATGATGAAAAGGGTACATATTTAAAAGGCACAAACATCAGCGGCGATATAATATTCTATATGCCAAGAGCCAAGTATATCAAATAAGACCTAAAAGGAATGATTTTATAAATGAATATTATAAAGCTAATTTCAGACAAGACAAAGAATAAAGCCAAGGCAAAAACACCTGTCATAGCGTTTTTGGGTGATAGTGTAACGCAGGGATGCTTTGAGATTTACCGAAAAAACAATGCCGAGCTAAAAAGCCGCTATGATAAAAGCTGTGCTTATCATAACTATATCGCAAGGATATTTAATTTAATATTTCCGGAATCACCGATTACAATTATTAACGCCGGAGTCGGGGGTGACACCGCTGCCGGCGGTCTAAAGCGGCTGGAACGTGATGTTTTGGCATATAAACCTGATTTGACCGTAGTCTGCTTTGGACTGAACGACTGCGGAAATAGTATTGAGCTGTATACAGAATCGTTAAGGCGGATATTTATACAGTTGAAAAATTCAGGCAGCGAGGTTATTTTTATGACTCCCAATATGATGAATACAAGCATAAGCTGTCACACCGACAATACCAAAGATTCAGAGCTTATATGTATTGCAAGTAAAACTCTGAGACTTCAAACGGATGGGATAATGGACAGATATATTGACGCCGCAAAGCGTGTTGCTTCTGAATATGATATACCGATATGTGATGTATATAAAAAATGGAAAACTCTTGCCGAAAACAATGTTGATACCACAGAGCTTTTGGCAAACAAAATAAACCATCCGATACGGGAGATGAATTGGCTGTTTGCATATTCTCTGATTGAAACAATGATGCAATAATTCACGGGCTTTAAATCACTATTATTAAAATGTTGTACTTCAAATTTACTTACGATAAACATAAAAATTCACGCGTTTTAAAACGCGTGAA
This sequence comes from uncultured Eubacteriales bacterium, assembly GCA_905205855.1. Lineage (GTDB taxonomy): Bacteria > Bacillota > Clostridia > Monoglobales > Monoglobaceae > Ructibacterium. The sequence continues at coordinate 2,043 of CAJLFL010000199.1, forward strand.
TTTTTGTAACTAATTATAATACAATGCTTATTTTAAGAAACCGAGATCACGTATAATTGCAGGTTCTTTTGCCTTTCCGCCGCAAATCTGGAAAAAACAAATTATCTTAATCACAAATAAAACAAGATACATAACGCCGCATGCTATCGGAACAATAACCGTCCAGCAGAAAACAAGTGCCAATACTGCAAGGATTATATTTACAACCACAAATTTAAGTGCCTGACGAACATGAAACGCAGTATACGCAGATTTTGTTCCGGCAAGCAATGCAATTATTATACCTATGGTACCCATTATGTATGCAAGCATTGACAGAACCTTATTTTCTGAAATATCCTTTGCATCAAATTCAGATGTATGATCATACGGATCAACCGGCGGCCGGTATGTATATGAGTAAGTATTTTCGTTGTTTGTCGGCGGAACGTATCCACCGTTTCCGGCTTCGGACTGACTCTGCTGTGTCTGTGCGCCGTCACTTGCGACATCAAATCTGACTCCGCAGCCTGTGCAGAATACTGCGTCATCACTAATCTGCGTTTGACATTTTGGACAAGTTTTCATTATAACTCCTCACTTTCACTTATTCTGATAATACAATTCTACAACTAAAAGTGAATTTTGTCAATAAGTTTAAAAGCCGCAGCATTTTGCTGCGGCTTTTGAATACTTATTTTATTTATTTCTGTTTCTTAAAAACACCGGAACATCAATTCCGTCATCCTCACCGAATTTACTGAATAAATTTGTTGAGGAAGGAACCTTCTCGACCGGTCGGCTCTGCGAAGCAGTATTCGCCGTCGGGGCAGCTGTTGCGCCGCCATGACTTACATTTCCGCCATTACCAAAACGATTTAAAAAAGCAAAGGGATTGTCATCCTGAGCCTGTCCGTGAGGAGGATTGCCCTTAAATCCGGTTGCAATAACAGTAACCTGGATTTCATCACCCATCTCATCATCTATGATAGCACCGATAATGATGTTTGCATCCTTATCTGCCGCTTCTTCAACAAGCTCAGCGGCTGCTTTGACTTCAAGTATACCCAAATCACTGCCGCCGGTAACATTAAGTATAACACCTTTTGCACCCTCAATAGAGGTTTCAAGCAACGGGCTATGTATAGCTTTTTTAGCAGCTTCCTCGGCACGGGTTTCGCCGCTGGCGTTTCCGATACCCATATGAGCAAAGCCGGTATCCTTCATAATTGTTTTAATATCCGCAAAGTCAAGACTGATAAGTCCCGGTCTTGAAATCAAGTCGGATATACCCTGAACGCCCTGTCTTAAAATATCATCCGCCATACGGAATGACTCCTTTAAGGGAGTGCGGTTTTCCGCAACCTCAAGCAGCTTATCATTCGGAATAACCACCAAAGTATCAACGGCGCCCATAAGGTTTTTGATGCCCTCGTCGCTGTTTGCCGCGCGAACCTTACCCTCAAACCAGAACGGTTTTGTTACGATACCTACTGTCAAAACTCCCATTTCCTTAGCAACCTCTGCCACTATAGGAGCTGCACCCGTACCTGTTCCGCCGCCCATTCCGGCAGTAACAAACACCATATCCGCGCCCTTTATCGCCTGTGCAATTTCATCTCTGCTTTCTTCCGCAGCCTTTTGTCCGATTTCGGGGTTTGCACCTGCGCCCAGACCTTTTGTAATCTT
>CAJLFL010000200.1 GCA_905205855.1 uncultured Eubacteriales bacterium
GCGACAGCAACCGCGGTTGCTCAAGCAGCTCAATATTATAAAAAAAAACTTACATACACAATTCCCGGACTTGCACAGCAGGCATATGACAGATATAATGATGAGTACAGCAATAAGCTTAATTTGATTAACAGCATGATTGATATGTATGACAACGGATACAAAAATGTCCAAAACGCAAATTCCATACAAAGAGATAATATCAATCAAAGCAATTATTCAAATACAGAGAGAGATAACGCTGCATATAAGAGAAATGCAGAGCTGACAAAAGCGTTATGGGAGGAACTGTTTAATCAGCAGAAGTATGACAAATCCGCACGCGATAATTATTGGGACGAAATATTTAATACTCAGAATGTAACAAAAAACGAGTATACAAATGAAGGTCTTATGCTTAACAATAAAAAAACACGTCTGAATAATTCAAGAGAAAGAACCTACCAGAATTATTACGAAAGGCTTCTGCAGGCAGAGCTTAGCGGTGCTCAGCTTGAGAACGCGCTTATCTCTGCAAAAATCAATTCGGGAAAATATTAAGAACAAGCAACCGAAAAACCGATGCTTTCAAAATAATCATGCTTTTGCTTAAAACTGTATTTGAAAATTTTAAAGCCGCGGCATTGCCGCGGCTTAATTTCTTATTAGTCTGAAGTATAAGGCATCAGAGCAATCTGTCTTGCTCTCTTAATTGCAACTGTAAGCTGTCTTTGATGCTTTGCACAGCAGCCGCTGATTCTTCTCGGAAGAATTTTGGCACGCTCTGTAACGTATCTTCTGAGCTTTGCAACATCCTTATAATCAATATGGTCTACCTTGTCAACGCAGAAAGAGCAAACCTTTCTCTTTGCACGTCTGGCTCTCGGTCTTTCAGTTCTTTTTTCTTCAGCCATTTTATTTCGCCTCCTTTTTTAAATTAAAAGGGGAGATCATCATCTGTGTCAAGCAAGGGTGTAAAGTCATCCTCGGCAGTGTTTTCCGGAAATGCCGGAGCTGCAGGAGCAGACGGTATGCCTGTTGCAGGAGCCGGAGCCGTATAGCCGCCGCTCTCCTGGCTGCGTTTGCTTTCGCCGAAGCTAACCTCGTTTGCCACAACCTCTGTAACATAATTCTTCTTGCCGTCCTGACCTTCCCATGTTCTGGTCGCTATGCGGCCGATAACAATAATCATCCTGCCCTTTGTGAAATACTTGCTGACAAATTCAGCCGTTTTATTCCAAGCAACGCAGTTGATAAAGTCCGCCTGTCTGTTCTCACCATAGCCATTATCAACAGCAACGGTAAAGCTGCAAACCGGCGTACCGGATCCTGTATGTCTGAGTTCCGGATCACGTGTGAGTCTGCCCATTATTATCGCTTTGTTAATCATAGACTAATCCTCCTCACGTCTTACAACGATATCTCTGATGATTCCGTCAGTAATACCGTATACACGTTCCAGTTCAACGGGAAAATCGGATTTAGCTTTGAAGTTAACCAAAACATAATATCCTTCCGTTAAATCGTTGATCGGATAAGCAAGTCTGCGTTTTCCCCATTCGTCAACGCTCTCGATCTCGCCGTACTTCTCAATCAATGACTTGAACTTCTCAACCAAAGCAGTAATTTCTTCTTCGGTTTTGGTAGAGTCAATTACGAAAATTGTTTCGTATTTGTTCATTACCTCTGTCATGATATAAGTCACCTCCTTCTGGACTTTGACTCCCGTCTATCCGGGAGTAAGGATTGCTGTCAAAACAGCCTTTTTATTATATTACACTTTTTTGTCAATGTCAAGCATAATGTCAAAAATATTTTCATATTATTACTAAGACAAGCATTAACGGAGGATTAAACCATGAAAAAGCTCTTATTGATTTCCTGTATTATTTGTTTTTTAGTATTTATAATTCCTGCCGCCGCAATAGGCATCGAAAATCTTTTACAACCAACCGAAAACACTGCCACCCCCTCCGAAGATGCAGCCGAAGCCGCTGCAGCACTGTCCGCTCCGGATCAGATTACTTTATATTTAATCAAAACCAATGAAACCGTGAGTATCGGCTTTGAGGATTACATAACCGCAATGACTGCAGCTGAGATGCCGCCGTCATTTGAGCTTGAAGCACTGAAAGCTCAGGCGGTTGCTGCCAGAAGCTATATTCTTAATAAGCTTGACGTATACAACAAAAACGGAGTTCCGGAATCACACCATGGGGCAATGCTTTGCGATGATGAAGCTCATTGCAAGCGCTATGTCCCTTTCAGCGACACACAATCACGCTGGGATAAACGTTATACAGAGGATTATTCAGCCAAAATAAAGAGGGCAGTATCCGAAACAAAAGGAGAATATCTAAGCTATAACGGCACAGCGGCAAAAGCATGCTTTTATGCAGTCAGCAGCGGTAAAACCGAGGATATTTCGGATGTATGGGGAACAGAGCTGCCTTATCTTGTTTCGGTAGACAGCAGCGCAGATACCCGTGCCGACGGATACCACAGTAAAGTATTTTATCCCATGGATGCATTTGTCACCGCAATCAAGGGCGCAAGGCAAAGTATAAGTATTCCCGAAAATTCCGACAGCATTGTCGGAAAGGTGCTCCGCACCAAGGGCGGCGGCGTTGCGGAAATTGAGCTTTGCGGCGAAAGCTTTAAAGGCGCAGAGATTCAGCAAATATTTCATTTAAGAAGCACTTGTTTTTCCGTAAACTTTGAGAACGGGAAAGCTGTATTTGACGTTAAAGGTTACGGTCACGGGGTCGGAATGAGCCAAGCAGGAGCAAATTTTATGGCACAAGGCGGCAAAAACTATCGTGATATTTTAAGTCATTACTATCCCGGCACTGCAATATCAGCACTAATGTAATTATCTACGTCTAAACATAAGTAATAAAATTGTCAAAAAAATTTTGTTAAATATTTTTTCCAAAAAGTGTTTTAAGTTTCCTTGTCATATGCTATGATAAACATATAGCATTTTACAGGAGGAACATACATGCCAAACTCAGTAATTACCATTGCACGGCAATTCGGTTCGGGGGGCCGTGATGTTGCAAAAAAAGTTTCTGAGCTTATGAATATTCCGTTTTATGACAAAGATTTAATTGCCCTTGCAGCTAAGGAAAGCGGATTATCGGAAGAACTTTTTGAAGGAATAGATGAAAAACCCACAAACAGTCTGCTGTACTCACTTGTTATGGGGCTGCAGACAAAAGACAGTCCGTACTTCAGATACGGTGACATGTTTAATTCAGACAGCATCTTCAGAATTCAGTCGAAGGTTATCCGCAATATCGCAGACAAAGGTCCGTGCGTACTTGTCGGCAGATGCTCTGACTACATACTGCGCGAATATGACAATACAATAAATGTTTTTATTCACGCAGACGAAGATCAGCGCGTACACAGAATAATGGAAAAATACGGACTTAAAGAAATGACTGCTCTTGACGTGATAACTAAAAATGATAAACGCCGCAGCTCTTTTTATAACTTTTATACCAACAAGGCATGGAGCAACGCGGAAAACTATCACCTTTCCATTGACACAACAAAAATAGGTGCGGAAAAAGCAGCTGAACTAATTGTCAGGTATGCTGAAATGCACGAAAGCTGATACAAATAAAACAAAGGCTGTTTAAAAAGTCAAATGACTTTTTAAACAGCCCCTTTTATTTTTTGACAAGCCTTATTTTTTATGTTAAAATATAAAG
>CAJLFL010000201.1 GCA_905205855.1 uncultured Eubacteriales bacterium
GAGAAATCAGAAATTCAGAATTGTCAAGACTCAGAATAGTATTTTTAGCGTTTTGTGTCAGTTGATTTAATTCTGTTTTTGCCTTTTCCAAACCAAGCAGACTGACAAATGTAACTTTTTTATTATCTGCATCGCTGCCTACATGTTTTCCTAATACTGCTTCGTTTCCCTCAACGTCAAGTATATCATCTTTTATTTGAAACGCCAATCCTAAATTTTCTGAAAAATCAACTATTCTTTTATAGCTTTCATTTGATGTATCAATTATACCGGCGCATATACATCCGCAAACGGCGGAAACCCGTATCATTTCACCTGTTTTAAGCTTATGCAGCTTTCTCAGTTCAGATTCCGTAAAGTTTGAATTATTTTCATTTTCCAAATCTATAACCTGACCGCCAATCATTCCATATGCACCGGAGGCGGTTGAAACAGCATTTATTATATGAATCAACTGATTAGAGGTTAAAGTTTTAAAATTGTTTATGTCGGACAAAAGTTCAAAGGCTTTATTTAAAAGAGAATCACCTGCAAGAAGTGCAATGTTTTCTTTAAACATTTTATGACATGTAGGACGTCCGCGTCTTAAATCGTCATTATCCATACAAGGTAAATCGTCATGTATAAGCGAATAGTTATGTATAGACTCGACTGCACATCCGACCTTTATCGCATCGGTTGTGTCGCCTCCAAGCATATCGCATGCCGCTGCGGTAATAACCGGGCGTATTCTTTTGCCGCCGCCGCAAATTGCGTAATTCATAGCTGAAAATACGTTTTTCTGCGTAATGTCAGGTATAGAATAAATTTCTTCAAGCTCAGAATTTATTTTATCAAGATAATCTTTATATTGCTCTGAAAAATCCATATTACATATTTGCGGAGCTAAATGACTCCTCCTCCGGTTCTCCTGTTTCGCGGTTATTCATAAGAATTGTAATTTTTTGTTCAGCATTATCAAGTGCAGATGTGCATTTTTTTGTAAGTGAAATTCCTTTTTCAAAAAGCTGAAGCATTTCATCAAGAGATACATCGGTACTTTCAAGTGACTTCACAACATTTTCCAACTCTTTTAAATTTGATTCAAAGTTGTCTTTGGCTGCCATTTTTATTCTCCTTTCAATTTTATTCTGATATATCATCAACAGTAGAAGTTATCTTTCCCTTTTCAAAAAAGACATCAATTCTGTCACCAACAGAAAGTTGGGCAGATGAACGTATAACTTTGTCATTTGCATCCTTTGTGATTGAATATCCTCTGCCGAGAGTTGCAAGAGGACTTAAACTGTTTAGCTTTGATACAGCAATTTGGAATGCTTGTTTTTTCCTTTCGGAAACAGTATTTGAAATATTGCACAAATCCTGATAGAGTCGGTCGATATACATGCGGTTTTCATCAATAGATAGCATGGGATTTATCATCACAGGTCTTTCGGCATTATATTTAAGTTTTAACCGGTCACTATCTATTATACGTTTCGCTTGGCTGTAAAGACGGCTGTAAACATTATTAAATTTTTCTTTAAGCTCCATCTGAGATGGTACAGCGAGTTCGGCTGCCGCAGACGGTGTAGGCGCCCTTAAATCAGAAACAAAATCCGAGATTGTAAAATCAATCTCGTGTCCCACAGCTGAAATTATCGGTACGCTGCAGGCATAAATTGCACGGGCAACCACTTCTTCGTTAAATGACCATAAGTCTTCAATAGAGCCTCCGCCGCGGCCAAGTATAATTACGTCAGCAATTTTGGATTTATCAAAATAATTTATTGCTTTTACAATGCTTTGCGCGGAGTTTTCACCTTGAACAAGAACCGGATACAACACTATATCCGAGTATGTAAAACGTCTTGAGAGAACATTTATAATATCACGTATAGCAGCACCGGTCGGGGCGGTTATAACGCCTATTTTTTTAGGATATTTCGGCAGTTTTTGCTTGTGTGCAGGATCAAACAGGCCTTCGGCGCTGAGCTTTGTTTTCAGCTTTTCAAAGGCAACATATAAATCTCCTATCCCCTCCTGCTGCATATCGGTTATATATAGCTGATACTGACCGTCACGCTCATAGACAGAGATACGTCCGCGTGCAATAACCTTCATTCCGTTTTGAGGTGTAAATCCAAGACGTGCGGCATTGCCTCTGAACATTACTGCGCGTATAACACTGCCTTCATCTTTTAACGACATATACATATGTCCGGATGAGTGTGCTTTAAAATTTGAAAGCTCACCTTTAATCAGCACATCGGCAAGGCGGTCATCACCGCTGAGTTTTTCTTTTATATACAGATTTATTTGTGTAACAGAAAGAGCTTGTCTTTCCGGCATATTCATCACCGCTTATTGTTTAATATGGCAAACAGAGCGGTGCAGGCTGTACCGCTCTGTTTATGTTCAGCATATTTCTTTAATATTACCTAAAATTCCGTTAATAAACGGAGCTGCTGAATCTCCGTCATAAGTTTTAGCTATGTTAACAGCTTCATTTACAGAAACATTTGCCGGAATACTGTCCACATATTTCAGTTCATATATAGCCAGTCGCATAACGGCAAGACAAACATTCGAAATACGGTCGACAGCCCAGCCTTTTGAATATTCATTTATAAGTGAGTCGATTTCGTCAATATTTCCTATGGCGCCTTCCACAACAGAGCGAATGTAGTCTTCCTGATCGCCTGCGTTGTATTCAGCAAAAAATGCCTCCATAAGATTAAATATGTCATCAGGCTGAAATTTATATTCAAACAACAAAATAAAGGCGTATTCCCTAGCTTTCCTTCTGTTCATCATTCGTAGAATCTTCCTCCGTGTTATTAACTTCTTCTGCTGTCTTGATTTCATCCTTATGCTCTTGCGGCTGTGTTGCGGGAACTTTTTCGTCCTTAGGAACATTTATTCCGTCAACTGAGACATTTACAGCCGTAACGGTCATGCCGGTCATTGCTTCAACTTCACTTTTAACCTTTTCCTGAAGCTGCCATGCAACGTCCGGAATTTTTGCGCCGTATTCCGCTATGACAGATAAATCCAGAGAAACTTCTTTATCATTTACGGTGAGTTTAACACCTTTTGAAATATTTTTCTTTCCTAAAAGCTCAGATAAGCCGCCTGAAAAAGAACCTGCCATACCGGCAATCCCTTTTACTTCGGAAACAGCAAGAGCGGCAATGACTGAAATTACTTCATCAGCAATATTAACGCTGCCGTTTTCCTCAATTTCCGGATTTATTGCATTATTCTCCATAAGAATTCCTCCTGTATATAATAAAAATCATAATTCTTTTTTATCCTTATGGTATTATAACACATAAAAAAATATATTACAATGGTATTTTTAAATCTTTTTTATTCGGCACTTATTTTTATATTTTTTACATCAACACCGGTTTCTGAAATTATAATATCCTTTATTTGTGCTACCTTTGCACCATTAATTTCACCGCCGCTGACAACTACCGTTACGCCGGATTCATCCATATGTGCAAAGCAGTCATTATACCCTTTGGCTTTTACAAGAGTTTCTATAGATGTTTCTTTTTCAGTGTAATCATTAGCGTTTTTTACCTTTTTTTCTGCGGCTGATTTTGTTTCCTGTGAAGTTTCTTTGCTGTTAGCCGTTTGCTTCCATATGTCCTGGAACATTAAAAGGACAA
>CAJLFL010000202.1 GCA_905205855.1 uncultured Eubacteriales bacterium
TGCAATTATCTTACCACTCGGCGAAATAATTTTTGTCGGATAGATACCATTATCCGGCTGCGACGCCGCACAAGCCACCGCGACATACACACCGTTTTCCATTGCTCTTGCAATATGAAAATGAGTCGGATTTCCGGCTGTTGATATCAGCAAAAGTTCAGCCCCCTTAAGAGCCATCGCTCTTGCTGTTTCCGGAAAATACGCATCCCAGCATACAAGCATCCCTATCCTACCTATCTCAGTATCAAACACCGGATATTCATCCCCCGGGAGCATTCCATCTTCGTACTCGCCTATAGTTATATGCGATTTGAAATATCTGCCGGCAATCACGCCGTTTCTATCCATCAATATTGCCGTATTTCTCTTAACTCCATCCTTATCCAACTCGTGAAACGTAAAAAATGCAAATATTTTTCTTTCCGACGTTTTCCGTTTCATAAAAGTCACAAACGAACCATCCAATGGCTCAAATTTTTCCGCATAACATGAATAACCGCCCACACCTCTGTCATTTATTGTTTCTGCAAAACAGACAACATCAGCGCCCATATCAGCTGCTTTATCAAAGCCTTTTTCAATTCTCCTCAGATTCTGCTCATAAGTAATTTTGCCGTTTCCCGGATTTATTTGTACTGCGGCTATCTTAACAACTCTCTTTTCAATCGGCTCACGCTCCTCAACAACAGGTACTTGCCATATAACCTCACCTGTTGTTTTAAGTCCAAGCTCAAGCTCTGCCCTAACCTCGCCGTTTACAGTAAAGCTCTTTTCAAACAAGCCCTCCGATGGTCTATCAAAATAACATCTTCGAGTCCATTCTGACTTTTCATTGTAAAAAGACAGAATGGCATAAACGTGCAGTACACTGCAAAGATGCGATGCCGAAAACGAAACCGTAACCTTATATGTCTTCTTGTCCTTTAAATCGATAGATCTGATTATTCTTTTTGTAATAGCATATTTCCTCAAGTCAGACATTTTTGCGGTTCTACCGTCATCAGACAGTATCGTTCCTCTATTCTCCCCGGCAGCATCCACTATTTTCCATCTTTCATCAAAACTTAGCTCTTGCTTGTTAAACATTTGATATCCTCCTTAAAATGAGTTCGGTGTTTTTCCCTTTACAATTATTACAACTGCGTCATCGGCATTTTCCAAATCCGACAGATTTACTCTAACCTCGCCGGCATCAAAGCTTTTTCTATACATATAATTAAACTTCATTCCGCTGCGAGTTATGAGACATGATAAATCACCCGCTGCAAAAAAGCATGCTCTCTCCGGCTGTTCGTCCAGATATTTTTGATATGTATCATCAGCGTTTCCCATATCAAAGCCTTCCAAAGGCGAAACATTAACCCATGAATTCAGCTCATCATAGCTTGCAGGATAATAGCTTGGCGTTACATAATCCTCGCTTTTTCCATTGAACTTCACATTAAAATACTTATCCTCGGGCGAAATCTTATTCACATATCTTCCCTGCATATTACTATTACTTTCAGCAAAGCCCTCCTGTACCAAAGTATAATGTCTTGCGACAGTTAATATATCCACCTCTGCACCACTGACGAGTTCAAAGCTTAAACACGAGCTTCTGTCATTTTTATCTGCCTTGTCATACTGTTGATAATACTTTCCATACGGCAGGACAATATAATCGGCTCCTTTCGCAAATTCAGGTACTGTTTCCAATTCCAGCCTGTTTCCTCCGTCCGGCGCTCTGTCTGAATACATTCTTGACCCACTGCTGCCTTTTTCATAACCTTTCAAGTTTGTATATGCCTTACATTCTATTTCCGCACCGCCGGTAAAATCAAGATAGGCTATCGGTTCCTTTGAAATTTTTGATACTTTTCCGTCTGAACCTGCACAAATTCCACTGTCCGGAACAAAACTTTGATCTATCTCTGCGCCCTTTATTGCATGTATGGCATTATCGGGATTATTTTTAAATGTTATACTAACAGTTCTTTTTTTATTTCCCGGAGATATGATGCTTATATTTGCCGCAAAGTTTTTAAAATCATAATTGATTTTTATCTTCGTTGCTCCGTCAGACGGTTTCGCATATAACACAGGAAATATATTTTGACTCTTTTTAAAATATATCGTATACGAATCTCTCTCGTTTGAAAATCCATCAATCAGTTCTCCGTCAGCATAAATTCCACTTAAATCGGTCGAATCACGCCCGTATTCGGAAACACTTCTGATAGGCATTATACTGTCATCCCAAATGTACGCGCAGGCTTTGCCTCTTAGAGTGGGTTTGCTGACACTTGCCGCCAGATAATCTCCCTCCCGCTCTGCTATAGCACACTCGATTAGTTCGTTGGCACTGTTATATACGCACAAAAACATCCTTGGATTTCCGAGATTATCTGCGCTCTCCGTTCTTGCCAAAAGCTTGCCGTTTGTATCTGAAAATACAACATTTCCCGTTAAACGGTTTTCATAAACAGAAGCATATTCAAAGTCGTCCGACCATACACCGATGGTCTCATTGAGATTTTCCCTGACCGAAACGCTTACGACATCTGTATTTATATCAAAATAGTATGGACTTGTCACATTCGATACAATATTTTTTCCTATTTTAACGTCATAATTTCTACCGGGCTTTATGTTCCAACATATTGCCGTCTTTCCGTTTTTATTATTAAAAACAGAAACATTTTCCACTCTCAGCTGCGAGGGAGAAATCACCCCCTTGCCCTTCTCGAGAATAGTGTAATTTCCTTTCTGGCAACTGAAAACACGCGTCGTATTCTTTATTTTGCTTTCTACTCCTATTCTTTCCGATAGTTCTCTACCCTTGCTGTCAACAAGTTCTAAACGCGACAGACCATTTAAAAAAAGATTATCGTCATCTATTGAAATATCATAGTCATCATCACTGCTAAACGATAATTCTCCTTTTCCGAGAGCAACCGTTGCAGTTCTGCTGCAGCTTATAATTTGTCTGCCGTCCTTTTTCAGATATGTACCGTTTGTCAGCATTACCGATGATTCGCTTATCGTTAAAGCCGAACCGTTAAATTCATATCCATCGGCAGTAGTTACGGCTTCACCGCTTTTTTTCAGATTAGCATAGACTGTTTTATCTCCGCAGTCAAGTTTGATATAATTGCTGCAATTTTCTGCTGTTACTTCAGGTGGTACCTCTGAGTCTTTATAAATACTCATCACTGCAACCATTTTTGTCACAGCGGTTTTTTCCGTCTTAAAACACAACATACGCTGTACCGGTTTGTTTTCATATCCTCCGGATGGCGGATATTCCTGTTGGTCAATAGGACTTATAAACTTATATACCGTCTTTCCCGTATTCGGATCTGTACTTTCATTTGACGAAAATGTGACTGCAGGATAAACAATTTCTGTTTTTAAATTTACATCATCGCTCTTTATTGATACAGCGTTCTGTCTGCCATCAATATTACTGAAGTCTGTTTTTGAATTCAGGCGCCATTCAAATTCCGCTTGTTCGCCTGTTTTTGCCTCCAAATCATCAACAACAATATACACATTTGGTCTCAAATAAACAATATTTCTGTCAAATCTGTTTAATTTTCCGCCGTAAGCCTCTGCCGCTCTGCCTGTAACGCTGTCAAAGTCGATATGAT
>CAJLFL010000203.1 GCA_905205855.1 uncultured Eubacteriales bacterium
AATCACATAGTTATACCGCTCAGTAAATTTACGCCGCAGAACGGCTTTGACCTTTCCGCAGGTATAAATGCGTTCAGAATTCACGGATGTAAAAATAAGACATCTGTAAGATTACAGAGGCTTGGCGAGTTCAAAATAGTTGATTTAAACGGTGCCGAACAGGAAAACACCGTTAACGTTAACGAAAATGTAAATCCTTCAAGTCTTGTGTCCTATTATATGATATTCTCAAATACAAATAAGGGCGGAGACGGCGGCCGTTACGCGTTATTCGTAACCGAAAATGGCTATCCCTCTCTTCTGTACGGCGACAAGCAATTCACCCTTATTAAAAATGTTCTCACGGGTGAATGGGTGGATATAGCGGCTGTCCGTGATTCGGACGGATTTATCGGTTTTTACATTAACGGCGACTTTGTTGCAAAAAGTACGGTAAAGGCTGATAATATTGAAAAACCGGGAATAATCCACCGTATCGGTGCGGACGCTTCCGGCGGTCAGATAATGAAAGGTTTTATAGCCGACATAAGGATATGGGAAACCGCGCGTACCGCCGAAGAAATCAAAAACGGTATAGTTCCGAAAACAGCGGGAACGGTTGAAAACGGATTGAATGAAAAAACATCCGGACTTCTCGGCTGTTGGCCTTTGCTCGGAAATATCGAGTATGTTACAGACAAGATGGCTGATATTTCATCCTACGGCAATTATGCTAAATTCAAGGGTAAGAGAGCGGATGACTGGCTTGATTACAGCAAGCCCGAGGGCGTAAGAGAGAACTACTGGTCGCTTATCTTTGTTCCCGATATGCGCTCTGTCACAAAGAATGACAAGTACAATGAAACTTGGCTTGCAAAGTCGCATTGGATAACCGAAAACGCTCAAAAAGAAAACATAAAGCATGTAATTGCGGGCGGCAGTTATTCTAACAATAACGGCGAAGCAGGCTATAAGAGGGCGCTGAAGGGATTATCATTGTTCAGCAATGATATTTCATGGAGTGCGCTTGCCGGAAATCTTGATTATAAGGCAGACACAGGTGTTCGTGATGCATCTCTTTATCAAAAATATTTGGGCAAAAGCGCAATAGACTCTACCGCGGCGTCGGCTTACTATTCGGGTAGCTTTGAGGACACCGCAGGTGTTTCCGCAACCGAAAATTCTTATTACAGATTCAATGTAAATCATATTAAATGGATGATTTTACAGCTTGAAGCGTATCCGCGTGAGTCTGTTCTTGAATGGGCGAAATCCGTTCTTTCTCAATACCCCGACGACAATGTGATTCTTACCACTTCGGAATACATAGGGGCGGACGGAAATTATTCGGTTTCCGATCCCGCGGGCTACGGCGGCGGAGTAAGTACCGCTGATATTTGGAATGCCCTCAAGAACTTCGGGAATATTAAGATGATACTTTGCAGCGGTGCAGGCAACGGCACCGGTGCGGTCGCAGTGAAGACCGAAAGCAATGCAAACGGCGGCAGTGTGCCGGTATTTGCGATAAGTGCGGCGGATGTTGACGATAACTATTACACATATAAACCGCTCGGAATGCTCGGCATTATGCGTATAAGCGGAGACGGAAAGAAAATGGCGCTTCAGTATTATTCTCCGTCTCTCAAAAAGTCCTTCTCGCCCGAATACGGCGGAGCGGCGGATTCTAACAGGCATATTATTCAGCTTGACATTAAATCCTGCTCTCATACATATACGGACGGCACAAGTATGCTTGTTATGGTTAATGAAAATGCCGCAACAAAAATTACGAACGGTTATACCGGCGATATGTACTGCCCCGAATGTGAGGAGCTTATAAGCGTAGGCTCGTTTGTAAAGGCAAACTCGACTTCTTTTGATAACGGAAGCAACACAAACGGCAACACAAACGGCGGTACAAACAGCGGCAAAAATAATACAAACGGTTCTTCACAGGATAAATCTCAGTCTAATAATTCGCCTAAAACCGGCGACAGGGCAAACCCTGCCGTATGGTTTACAGCTTTGATTGTATCTGCCTCGGCGGTTTACATTATCGGACGGAGACGCACTAAAAACGGCAGGAGGTAAATAGTGTGGCAAGTAAGAAAAAGCTATCAAACAAATCGCTTGCTTTGATTATAGGCACTTCGGTTGCGGTAATACTGCTTGCCGCCGTAGCAATATACCTTGTGCTTCCGCACGGCAAAACAGGCGGCGGCAAAACCCCGACAAAACCCGCCGAAAATCTGGTGGAATATGTTAAAAGGGCAGTATATACAATGCTTGAACCGAAGGACCTCGGCAACCCGAACAGTGATGTCGGATTAATGCTTATGGACTGCGATAATACCGATCAGTTCAGCAAGACGACCAATATTATGCTTGTGCATAAAAAAGGAAAATATGTTCAGGGAAAAGGCTCGTTCGGAAGACAGTCTTCAAACAGTGCAATAGGTACGGGCGTCTTTGACAAGCCGGTTGATATTTCGAAATATAAAAACGGAAGTCTGCATATTTCCATTTATATAAATAATCCCGAAAAAACAAAAAGCGGATTATGGTTTGAGCTGTCAAGCTCGGGCACATACGATAAAGAAGAAATATCGTGGGTCATCCCGAGATCCGTGCTGAAAAAAGGCTGGAACGAATTTTACCTTTCTATCCCCGAATCCTATAAGGCGGGTCAAATAGATTTCACGAAGGTCAATTTTTATCGTTTCTATGAAATCAGTCCGGGTTACGGAGTTACCATATATTATGATAATGTCTATCTTACCGACAAAAAGGGAACCGTTTATGTTCCGGACCTGCCTGCGATAGAGCCTGACGAGTTTGAGGAAAGCAGTTCTTCTCACGGCAAAATGATAATGAGCTGTAACACCGTAAATATTTTAAGCGGTATACGCAACGCAAAGGTAACCACGCAGCCGGAATATGTGCTTGAAGGTTCGGGAGCGTTTATGTTGGTACCGGAAGTCGGAGCAAGTGCGTTTGTTTTCAAAAATTCTACTGATATTTCGGTATACAAGGACGGGAATCTACATCTTTCATTATATGTCAACGATACATCGTATCTGACAAACAAAGTAACTCTTGAGCTTACAAGTTCAGGCAAAAACGATGTTGACGAATTTACATTTATAATGGACGCGTCTTCTCTTTCAAACGGTTGGAACCATATTTGGATACCGATTGGATCTGCTTCGGTTGTCGGAAATGCCGATTTGTCAAAAATCAATTTCCTGCGTATATTTACAACCAAGCCGAAAAGCGGTCTTACTATGGTGCTTGACGATGTGTACGCAACCATGGAAAGTGAAAGCGATGAATTTACCGAAACATCGGTTGCGGACGGTAAAATGATAGCGAGCTGTAATACCGTTAACATTTTTAAAACTCTTAAAAATGCAAAGGTAACAACCAAAAACGGTGAGTTTGTTGAGGGCACGGGCGCTTTCAAATCTACATCAAAGGCAAGTACATTGCTTGAAGGAGTTTTTAAGACTCCGATTGATATTTCCGCTTATACCGACGGGTATATACACTATTCTTTCTATATTGATAAGCCGGAGCTTTGCGGTAATCTTATAGTAATGGAGCTTACAAGCTCAGGAAAATGCGATGTAGAC
>CAJLFL010000204.1 GCA_905205855.1 uncultured Eubacteriales bacterium
TCGTAAATGATGCGCAGCATGGCATGATCAAAATAACTGTAGAATTTGCAGAAAATTGCGGCGGATTTGCGGCCGTTTCCTGCTTTGACTGCGCCGACGAAAGCCTGTATTTTATGCAAAATAAAGAGATTGAAAATCAAAAGGCAGAATTTATGATCAAGATGGACAATCTTGCGGAAGAAAAAAAGGATTTTAAACTGTATGTCTCAACGGCGGCCTCATCGGTTCCGTACGAAAAAACATATTATCCGTTAAAAAGCGTTGAAAAAATTTTTGAGACGGTTGTAAAAGAAACAAACGATACAAAAATGGCGAGCGATCTTAAGGAATATCAAGAGGCGCTTGGACTTGTGTTGCCTGATGTAGACGATGCGGATTTTATGCTTATTGCAAGAGCGGTCATCGGGCTTATCGAAGAGCAAAACAAGGTCAGTGCGGTTAAAACGTTAGAAGAACTGAGGGATATTGTCAACAAGGCGGTATTGATCGGATTAAAAAACAATGGTGATATAGAAGGCCTTATTGAAATATTCCATGAAAACTACGGACTTGACGAAAGCTGTTATGAGCTTTATACAAGCGATTTTGACAGGGAAAAGAGAACGGAGAAAGTGATCGGGATGATGGCGCCATCGAACTTTACCAGTATGAGCGGTGTTAAAAAAATGTTTGTGCAGGCAGTTGTGTTAAACGGGTTTGCGGCATCCTCACACTATTCCAATACAAGCAAGATCATAGCGCTTATCGGAAAATCGGAAGAAGAATCGCTCAGCGGCTTTAATGTGGCAGACTATGGCAATCTTCATTCGACTTACAGTGTAGATTACGGAATGACCGGCAAGATCTATGACACGATTACAAAAGCGGCAATGGATTTTCGTGCACTTGTGGCGTCACAAGCGGAAAGTGAAAAAACGGTTCCGTCCGGCGGCGGAGGCGGCAGCATTGGCGGTGGTAAAAAAACCGGTACAAGCCGGTTGGTTGAGGTTGCCGTTCCTTCGGCAAACGAAAATGAAGACAAAGATGAGAATGTAGAAAAATCTTTCTCCGACGTTCCAAAGTCACACTGGGCATATGATGCAGTGAAAGAGCTTTGCGGCAAAGGCGTCATCGAGGGAAAATCAGAAGGGCTGTTTTGCCCTGATGACATTCTAACAAGGGAAGAGGCGGCAAAGATCTTTTCGTTATGTTTTAAGATGGAGGTAGAGCCCAAGGATATTTCTTTTTATGATGTGCATGAGGATATGTGGAGCTACCGATACATCGCTAAAATGTGCGCAGCCGGGATTATGAACGGCGTCAGTGACGAAAGCTTTGCCCCGTATGAAGAATTAAACCGCGAAATGCTGGTGGCAATGCTTACGCGATTTGCAAAAGTCTTAAAAATGGAAATCCCCGAATACGAAAGTTACAGTTTTGCGGACGCCGACGATATTTCAGGTTATGCAAAAGATTCGGTTGAATTTTTAAAAGAATCAGAGATCGTAAACGGTACGGGAGACAATCGCTTCGAGCCGAAAGCTGCATGTACGAGAGCAGAGGCGGTGAAGATGATTTGCGGATTTATGAAATATTTTGGCTTCAATCAATAAGGGAGGATACGTGAATGAATAAAACAGGTAAAAGAATGATATGTTTTTCACTCTTTTTTGCAATGCTTTTAACGGTTATTCCTTCGTTTCATCCGGTGTACAGTGCAAGCAATGACGAAGAAATACTGTTTCAAAAGGATTTTGAAGAATATGCAGAGGGATCTGATATCAGCATTCATACAGGAGACATCTATTCCAGTTCAACATCGCATACCGATAAAACATGGACGAGTGTAAGCGCCGATTACGCGGAAGTTTGCACGGAAGCTGACGGGATCAATAATAAGGTGCACCGTCTGTTTAATCCTACCGATCGGGCGGTCGATGCCTCTTTTTCAAAGATGATCCGAATCGGCGATTCCTACACACCAAGATTTTCTATTTCTTTCAGGGTCAATCCGAAGGGAAACCCTACAACCGTCAGAGTCCGTCGCTATGGCGCTTCAAACGGGTCGGTTGAGTATCTCAGCATGACATCGGCCGGGGATGTGTCGGTGCGAGAGAAAAAAACGTTAAACACGCAGGTAAATAAATGGATTAACGTTAAGCTCGATATCTGTATTCCCGAAAATACCATGGTTGCCTATGTGGACTCTCAGATCGTTTATATGGGTGAGTATCTTTCCGGGGATTATACAGAGGACAATGCATATTATAATCTTGAATTTATATCAAAGCTGAATCCAAACAGAGATGCATATTGGGATGATGTTGTCATAACCTCGTTATCCGAAGCGACCGAAGAGGAGGAGACGGGAAACAATCTTGCAATATACAAAGGCGTGCATCCGAGAATTTTATTTGACAGCGATGACTTTGAAAATATGAAAAAGAGAACCGGTATGCCGGAATATCAGTCCCAGTGGAATTCGCTCAAAGAACGGGCGGATAAGCTTGTTGCGGATGGGCCGGTTGCATATCATAAAGACAGCGATGTGCAGGAGTTGTGGATGAGAGGTGTTGCGACCTCGATCAATGTTTTGACCTTTGCCTACAAGCTTTCGGGAGAAGAAAAGTATAAAGACGCGGCAACTGCCTATGTTAAGGAGGTCATTTCCTACCCTACGTGGGGATATGACGTTATGCTCAACAACGACCTTGCGGCAGGCCACTTGATTCAATCGCTTTCGTATTATTATGACTGGCTCTACAATGACCTGGATGCGAATGAACGGTATGTAGTTTACAGAACGCTGATCGAGAAGGTTCCGCAGCTTAACGGCTGGTGGACCATGTCCTATGTCCAGAACCATTTGTGGCGGAATGCCGGTTCGATCTATGCCGCGGCGGCAGCAATATATGATGAATATGAGGGTGCGCAAAAATGGTTTTCCAAAGCCAATCAAATGTATCGGCTTGCGCTCAAATACCTTCCGACGGACGGCTGTAATCATGAAAGCTTCATGTATTGGGTATACGGCATAGATGCTTTTATTGACTATGCAGAATGCGCAAAAAAATTTCATAAAATTGATATCTTCAAGCATCCCTATCTTCAGCGGACGGCAAATTATGCGATGCAGGTCATCTTGCCGACTGCGTATAATGGGACAACGCAGAATATATTCCGGATTGCGGATCATGGGGATAAAACAGGAACAGAATGGATTGGCGTAATGGCCTGGCTTGCCTATAAAACCAAAGATCCCGTAACGCAGTGGTATGTAAACAAATATGCAAAATTAAACCCGAATAGCTGGGATTATGCGCTTCACTACCTGCAGTTTTATGATCCCCAAATAGCCGCTGCCTCTCCGGAGGAGGCAAAAGTTCCCCTGATTTATCACTTTGATGATCTGGAGATGCTGTTTATGCGTGACAGTTATTCGGATTCGGCAACCTGTCTGACTTATCGATGCGGACCGCCGCTCGGACATCAGGTGCTTGGGTATTACAGCAGCGGTGATGTCGGATCGGGACATGATCATGACGATGTTAATTCGCTGCAGATTTATGCTCACGGAGAAGATCTGCGT
>CAJLFL010000205.1 GCA_905205855.1 uncultured Eubacteriales bacterium
ATCCATAACAAAGGCTATGTCACCTGACCATCCCTGAAGCAAAGAACCGACCTCACAATAAGGAGAGAAATATTCAACCTGTGTATAATTGCCGCGCTCCAGATTGTATTCAAACGGAACGGTTAATAAGTGCATATATTCCATACCGTATTTACGCTTAGCGTATGCATACATTGCCGATAGGTACGGCCAGTTTGAGCCGTTGTGATAATTAAATGATTGAGTGGATTTGTTTCTTGCGGAATCAATTTTGCTGTAGAACGGATAAACACACATGCTTCCAAAGTCTTCACCGATACCGTTATTCTTTGACTCAAGCATTTCTTCCATTTTTCCAAGCATTGATTTAGCTTTGTTTTCGTCAGCAATTCCATAAATTGCTATGAAAACAGTATCAATAGAGAGATTGCTTTCGGTATAGTCCTCATTGGTAAAATTCACATAATACCCTTTTTCATCATCCCAAAGCTTAGTGTTGATAGCGTGTTTTATCTTTTCGTAATGCTGTATTGTAAGTTCATAGTGTTCGGAATCATTTTTCAGCTTATAAACTTGGGCAATAGAGTACAAAGCTCTTGCATATAAGATTTCGTCATATGTGACATAGCCATAGCGATTGACTTCGTCTGCCCAATCACGTTGATTATACCGTCCGGCTTTATATAGTAAACCGGTTTCGTCAGCATAATCCGATAGATGCAGGATTGCCTTAATAACTTTTCCGAATACAGTATCATTACCGATTTTTTCATCAGCAACATCAGTGTCGCCGCTGAAGTTAATATAATCATATAAAAGCATTGCCAAAAACGAGGGGCTGTCATAGTGATCTCCCCACCAGTTTGTCCAGTCACTCTTTACAGCCGACGGGCAGGAGCCATCATCACTTATTCCTTTAGCAAGAGTAAGCAGCTGGTTTTTAACCTTATCAAGGTTGCCGTTATACATCGGCAATACGGTAAAATACGAGTCACGATAATAGCTTCGCATAGGCGAAAGATACCTGCAGCCTGCCATAAATGCCTTGTAATCGCCCTTTTCCTTGTAATTCTCCAAAGAAGCCCAATAGGCAGACTGATACAAAGCCTTTTAGGTTTCAGATAAGTGTCCGGGAATATACACGTCTGTTATTTCCTGTTTAACTGAAGAATAGATATTATCAAATTCCGCCAATAATTCCGTGCATTTTTCAGGAATATCACAGTAAGTCATACGTGTACGTATTTTCGGATGATCATAGCTTAGCTTAAAATATACTGCAAAATTTTCTTTTACATATTCCATATCACTGTCAGATACGAGTATTTTGTCATAGCCGCTAAGAACCTTGCTGTTTGTGAGAACTGTATCATCCGAAAAATAATTGCCGAGCAATCCAAGTTCCAGAATATCACTTTTGTTTTTTGTAAGCAAGGTATAGCAAGTGAATATACCGTTTTCTTTTGTGTCAAGGAATTGTTCGATTTTAAGTACAGCACCCTTTAAATCCAATTCGATTGTTTGTGTCCTGCCGAGCATTGTAACCTTTTTATCAATCAGCACATCCTGAATTTCGCCGTTGTAGGATAGGTTAATAAAGCGAATCGGAAACTCAAAAGATGCACCGTCTGTTACGGAATAGTATTCAATGCCGCCCTGCCCGTTAAAGCAAGTGCCCAATGTATAATTTGACACATCATATTTAGTTTTCTCAAATTGTTTGCCGTAAGCAACAATGGCACCGTTTTCAAAAGTGTTTTTCATAGTATTTCCTTTCTTTATGTTACTGCGCGGCTGTGTGAATTAAAGCTGTTTTTGAGAATAATACTTTGGGTACTGCATTTATGCGTAAGCAGGTTCACAGGTGAGATTTATTCCGAGTCTGCGGAATACCTTTTCGTCAACGGAGGATAAAATCACCGAGGAATGAAGTTCGCAGCCTCTGAGCTTGTCCAGCTGTTCCATGGCAAGCTCTGCTTTAGAATCAGATGCTGCACATATGGATAGTGCGATTAAAGCCTCATCTGTGTGTAAACGCGGGTTGCGGTTGCCGAGATGGTCAACCTTTAGGTGCTGTATCGGCTCTATAATAGTAGGCGATATAAGATGAACGGAATCGTCAATGCCTGCCAAAGCTTTAAGAGCGTTAAGCAGCAGAGCGGAGGAGGCACCAAGCAGAGAAGATGTTTTCCCTGTGATTATTCTTCCGTCACTTAATTCGATAGCTGCCGCAGGAGCACCTGTAAGCGCTGCTTTTTGAATTGCCGGAGCAATTACCGCGCGGTCGTGTACCGTTACGCCTGCCTTTTTCATCAAAAGTTCAAGCTTTAGTACAACTTCCTCGTTGACAAGCCCCTTGCGGTGCTCACACAGACCGGTATAGTATCTTCTTAAAATTTCATCGCGGCAGGCACTTTTGACAACTTCGTCATCTACAATGCAGTTGCCTGCCATGTTTACGCCCATATCTGTTGGTGATTTATACGGACACTCACCCATAATTTTTTCAAGCATAGCCTTTACAACCGGGAATATTTCTATATCACGGTTATAATTGACGGTGGTTTCGCCATATGCCTCTAAATGGAACGGATCTATCATGTTTACGTCATTCAGGTCAGCGGTTGCCGCCTCATAGGCAAGATTGACAGGGTGCTGAAGCGGAATATTCCATATCGGGAAGGTTTCAAACTTAGCATAGCCTGCCTTAACACCATGCTTGTGCTCGTGGTATAACTGTGAAAGACAGGTAGCCATTTTGCCGCTGCCGGGACCGGGAGCGGTAACGACAACAAGCTCCCTTGCGGTTTCGATATACTCATTTTTGCCATATCCGTCATCACTGACAATCTTGCCTATATCCGACGGATAACCCTCAATGGGATAATGCCTGTAGACCTTTACGCCAAGAGCCTCAAGCCGTCTTTGAAACGCCTCTGCGGTGGGCTGTCCCATAAATCTTGTCATTACCACGCTGCCTACATACAGACCTGCTGTTCTGTAACAGTCGATTAAGCGTATAACATCTAAATCATATGTAATGCCGAGATCACCACGCAGCTTGTTTTTTTCTATATCGGCAGCATTTATAGCTATGACGATTTCAACCCTGTCTTTAAGCTGAAGAAGCATGCACAGCTTACTGTCCGGCTGAAATCCCGGAAGAACACGTGACGCGTGATAGTCATCAAACAGCTTTCCGCCAAATTCAAGGTACAGCTTTCCGCCAAATTTGGATATACGCTCACGGATATGCTCAGATTGCATTTTTAAGTATTTTTCATTATCAAAACCGATTTTTCCCATAATATAATCCCTCTCACCTGAAGTTATTTCCAAGATAACATTATACATCAAAAACAAGTCGGTTGCAAGGTATTTTTAAATATTATGTCGGATTAAGGGTATAAAAAGGACTGCTGCAAGCCAAAGCAATGCAGCAGTCCTTTTTGTTTTTACACCGTATTTCATAAATCAATACCCAAAGTAATTCATATCTGCTATTTTATTCTATTAAAATTTATATACTAATTCAAGTGTAAAATATAAATATTC
>CAJLFL010000206.1 GCA_905205855.1 uncultured Eubacteriales bacterium
CCAGGCCCCCGAGGCGACCGAAACGAAAGCTGAGGAGAAGTAATGGCTGAAGAGGTGATACGGCATAAGGTTTTTACATAAAGTTATTATAGGACAAAAAAATATAATTAAAGGAGTGTTACTTATGAAAAAACATACATTTTCTTTAAGATTACTTATTTTGCTGATATGCGCTGTTGTTTCTGCAAGCGCTTTTTATCCGTCCGGCGGCGGAAGCACAGCAGCGGCGGCAGAGTCTGAGCTGCGCGGCGTTTGGGTTTCGACTGTGGCAAATATCGACTTCCCGTCACAGCAGACCACGGATTCCGAGGTTCTGAAAAAGGAAATTGATGCAATTATGGACAACTGCAGCGATATGGGCTTTAACGCGGTATTCTTTCAGGTGCGGCCTGCAAGCGACGCGCTGTATAAATCGGATATATTTCCGTGGTCGCGCTATCTGACCGGAACTCAGGGTGTTGCGCCGGACAACGGCTTTGATCCGCTGGCATACGCGGTACAGGAGGCACATGCGCGCAATATTCAGCTGCATGCATGGATAAATCCGTACCGTATAACAAATTCGTCCGCAGATAACAGCCATCTTGCGGCAAATAACCCTGCCGTACTGCATCCTGAGCTTGTTATAACAGACGCGGACGGCAAGATGTACTACAATCCCGGCGAAAGCGCATCTATGGACCTTATTGTGTCCGGAGCGGTTGAGATAGTAAAGAATTATGACGTTGACGGTTTGCATATGGATGATTATTTCTATCCGGAAAAAGGCTATAATGATGACGGAACATATTCCTTCCATAAGGATGAATATCCCGATAAGGGCGACTGGCGCCGCGCAATGGTAAACAAGCTTGTGCAGAAAATGGACGAGGCTGTGCATGCCGAAAAGCCGGATATACAGTTTGGAATCAGTCCGAGGGGAATCTGGGCAAACGCTTCGGAAATTGCAGAGGGCAGCAATACCGCCGGCGGCGGAAGCTATAACATGATTTATGCGGATTCCAGAGCATGGGTTAAAAACGGCTGGGTTGACTATATCATGCCTCAGATATACTGGAATATCGGTTATAAAATAGCAGACTATTCAGTTCTGACCGACTGGTGGTCGGATGTTGTTAAGGATACCGGCGTAAAGCTGTATATCGGTGAGGCTGCTTACAGAACGGTTTCAAGCTCAGAGCCTGCATGGACCGGAGAGGCAGGAACAAACGAACTTAAACAGCATATAGAAATCGGCAGAAGCAATCCGAGTATTTCCGGCTATTGTATGTTCACATACCACAACTTTTTGGATAACAGCTCAATCTATGAGCTTATGAAGAATATGAACAATTCCTCTGCCGAGCCTCCGCAGGAGGAAAACCCGGCACCTCAGCCAACGGCTGAGGCGAATGACGGGACAAGCCTTGCACAGAAGGATGGGCAGACGGACGCAAATTATACAAACAAGTTCCGCGATATGGACAAGTACTGGTGGGCAATGGATGCCGTTGACAGTTTGGCGGCGCAGGGAATTATCCGCGGCAGAAGCGAAACGGAATTTGATCCGGATTCTTATATAACACGTGCGGATAATACGGTTCTGCTGCTCAGAATTCTTGGTAAAAAAGCTGATTTTACTGATAACTTCAGTGACGTGTATCCGGGTAAGTATTATTATGACGAAATCGGAACGGCAAAGGCTCTCGGTATTGCCGCAGGCTACGGTGACAATCTGTTTGATCCGGACGGCAGGATAAAGCGTCAGGATATGGCGGCGCTTGCTTACCGCGTTCTGCATGAGGAAAACGTGCTGACCGCTATACCGAATACGGCTGTGCTGAATAAATTTGCCGATAAGGACAGTATTGATTTTTATGCAAGGGACGCTATGGCAGCGTGCGTAAGCGCAGGTTTGATGAGCGGTTACGGTGACAGCACGATAAATCCGCAGGGAAACGCCAGCCGCGTTGAGGTTGCGCTGTTTATGTACAGAATTCAGAATATGATAAAGGACGCTGCTGCGCTTAATAACTGATAAATATATCGGGATTTAATGTTATACCCTTAGGGGCAGATATTATCTGCCCGCAAAGATATTGAACAATATTTTTGCATATGAAAGACGCAGCGGACGCCCACACGGGGGCGCCCCTACGATATCAAACGCATAATATGCATACACACACCCGTAGGGGCGGCTGTGTATCTGCCCGCAAAGACTTTGCTAAGGAGCATATAACAATGAAGGAAAGCTATATAACGGTAAAAAGCTCCGCCGCCGCGGAGATCACGGAAAAACGTTCAAGGTTTATAGCGTCGGTCAAGCCGGTGTCAACCGAGGACGAGGCTTTGGAATTTTTAAACGGTCTTAAACAAAAATACTGGAACGCAACACACAACGTATATGCTTATATAATAGAAGGAAACAACATTATGCGCTACAGTGACGACGGCGAGCCGGGAGGAACGGCAGGTCTGCCTGTTTTGGAAATACTGAAAAAGGAAGGTCTGACAAATATAATTGTTGTTGTGACAAGATACTTTGGCGGCGTTCTGCTCGGCACCGGCGGACTTGTCCATGCGTATTCCAAATCGGCAAAGGCAGGAGTAGAGGCGGCAGAAATAATCGAGATGGTTCTGTGCCGCAGAATTGACATAGATATAGATTATACACTGCTCGGCAAGCTGCAGAACGAGCTTTCAAAGCAGGACGGAATTATCTGCGGCGAGGCAGAGTATACCGATAGAGTTAAGCTGCCGGTTTTTGTTCCGAAGGGGCGTGTTGACGGATTTTGCGCCATGATAACGGATAAGCTGAACGGTCAGGTACAGCTGGTGCAGGGCGACATCGGCTATCGTCAGAAATAAAGCTTGACAAAGCGAAAAAAGCCGTGTATAATATAAGGGTTCGTCGGGGCGTGGCGCAGTTTGGTAGCGCACCTGGTTTGGGACCAGGGGGCCGCAGGTTCGAATCCTGTCGCCCCGACCAAAAAATCGACAAGTGCGGTTAGTGCTTGTCGATTTTTACTTATTACCTTTTCACTATTCACTCTTCACTTGAGTTTTATGTGCCGATTTTTTGGAAAGTAATAAGTAAAAGTGAAAAGTGAAGAAGAGAGGTGCAAACTCGCAAGGGCGAGTTTGTATTAAAAGAGGGAAATTTATGGATAGTCCTTTAATTTTGAAGTCAAAGCAATTTGCATTAGATATAATTAAGGTTTGTAATTCTGTGAAAAGAGAGAAAAAAGAAAGTGTATTGACGAATCAGCTTATTCGCAGCGGAACGAGCATAGGTGCGAATATTAGAGAAGCCTTTTACGGACATGGGAGAAATGATTTTATTGCAAAATTGCAAATAGCGTTAAAAGAGTGTTCGGAAAGCGAGTATTGGTTGGAATTGCTTATAGAAAGCGGATATTATGAAGACAGGACAATTCTTGACAAATGTACTGAAATAAAGAAAATACTAATTGCGTCAATCAATACAGCAAAGAAAAATCAAAATTAAAATATCTAAAAGGT
>CAJLFL010000207.1 GCA_905205855.1 uncultured Eubacteriales bacterium
ACCCCACAACCCGGAAATGCCTGAGGGGCTTTGTGATGCTCCGCTTAAATCGGGAAAGCTTGTTTACATAGATAAAACTTTTGCACCGACACGTGAGGCTGCTCTGAGAATATTTGAAAAGGCAGACAGGTATAATACAAAATGCTATTCAAGTTCTGCACTGGGATTTTCATCTGAACTTGACGAGATAGAGAAAAAGGAAATAGATGCGATATACACTGAGGGCCCCGGAGTGTTTGATATATATGTAATTCATCAGACAGAGCCTGTTATAAGACTTATGGATACACCCGTAAAGAGAGTTATGTATACCGGCACAAATGCACATCCGGCAGCGGTTATAGAATTTTCGGACGGAAGACTGTGGCATATGTTTATGTGCAGCGATAGAACGGAAAGCTTTAAATATACGGTCGTTGACAGGAACAACAGGGCAGAAACAATTACCGTGAAATCAGACTATTTCGGATTATTCATAGATGCGCTTATAAAATTCTTTAAAACGGGAGAGGTTCAGGTTTCACATGAGAGAACGGTAGAGGTTATTACTGTAATAGAGGCGCTGAAAAAAGCGCGGAAAAAGCCTTTTGAACATATTGACTTGATTTAAAATACAGTATGCGGCGGTGGTGCTATGAAATACTTTGACGGCAGATTATTTGGGTTTGAGAATTGGCTTGCCGATGAAAATGTGGTTCTGGATTTTATTAGGCTTGTGCAGATAAGCGAGGTTGCGTTTGAACCCGGCGGACAGATATATGAGCATAAGCAATGCTGCGCCGAAATAACATATGTCGTTTCCGGAGAGGGTTTTTTCTATACAAATGACGAGGTCATGCCGGTCAGACGCGGCGATATACATATTGTTTCAAAGGGTGACAGACACAAAATAATTGCAAGTCCTTATGAAAAATTAAGATATATTTGTCTTGCATTTGACTTTAAAGATATACCGGAGAAATATACCGGCATTTGCAGATTTTACGATGCCTCACCTAAATTTGTGACAACCTCAGGAAGTGATATGAGGCATATGTTTGATATGCTTATAAATGAGTTTTATGTAAATCGTAAACCGAGTGAATGTGCGCTTGAAAGTATCGTAAAGCTTATATTGATAAATGCTTACAGATGCTTTGTGAAAGAATCTGAGGGTGGATTCAGTGATAACAATATATGTAAAAATATGACCGTCTACAGAATTGTAAAATATATTGACAGTAATATTTATGATGTCAAATCTGTCCGAAAAATAGCGTCTGAGCTAAGCTTTACAGAGAATTATATTTCGCACGTATTTAAAGCCAATATGGGGATTTCACTTCTTGCGTATATAAAGAAAAAGAAAGCGGAAGCGGCAAAAGGTCTGATGGAGAATAAGAATATGACACTAACGGAGATTTCAGAGCTTTTGCAGTTTGATTCCGTACAAAGTTTGAGCCGTGCATTTAAGCAGGAGTTTAAAATAACACCTACGCAGTATCTTGAAGAACTAAAAGATTAAATAAAACAGGTTTTATGCAGCCGCATAAAACCTGTTTTGTGTTTATACTGTTATACCATGCATGCACCCGGCTGGATTTCTCCCATAGTGGTAAGCAATGTCAGCTTGCCGTCATGCTCAGCCGATAAAATCATTCCGTTGGATTCAAAACCCATCATCTTTCGCGGCGGAAGATTTGCGATATATAAAAGGCTTTTTCCGACCAATTCCTCCGGCTTATAATACTTGGCTATTCCGGAAAGAATCTGTCTGCGTTCGGCGCCTGTTTCCAGTTCAAATCTTAAAAGTTTTGAGGATTTAGGAACCTTCTCACAAACCAAGACTTTACCAACGCGCACATCAAGCTTTTCAAAATCGGAAAACTCAATATCATCTTTAAGCGGCTCAATTTCAGGCTTCTTTTCCTCAGGCTTGCCAAGTTCGGATTCAAGTTCCGCAAGCTTTTTCTCAACGTCCATTCTGACAAACAGCGGCTCCGGCTGACCAACCTTTGTTCCGGAAACGGTTGCGCCGAATTCCGCAAGGCTTTCCCACGAAAGTTCTGAAGCTCCGGTCTGCTGTGCTATTGCAGATGAAGTATCCGGCATAAATGAGGAGAGTAAAGATGCAATAAAACGTATTGCTTCAATAAGATTATACATAACGGTTTTCAGCGTTTCCTTACCTTCGCCTGTTTTTGCCAAAACCCACGGCATTGTTTCGTCTATATATTTATTGGAACGGTCAACGACTTTCCAGATACAGTCCATAGCATCGGCAACGCGCAGCTTATCCATACAAGCCGCAGTCTGTTTTGCACTGTCTATACAGGTTTGCCTTAGGCTGTCATCAAATTCAGTAGGTATAGTTGGTACGGGAATTACGCCGTCAAAGTATTTGTTTACCATTGATACGGTACGGTTTACCAAATTGCCGAGAGTATTTGCCAAATCGGAATTGAATCTGTTAATCAGCGTTTCAAACGTAATTGTTCCGTCCTGAGCAAACGGCATTTCATGCAGCAGATAATAACGTACGGCGTCAACACCGAAATTGCGTACCAAATCATCAGCATAAATAACATTTCCGATGGATTTGCTCATTTTGTCCTGACCGTTTAAAAGCCACGGATGACCGAATATCTGTTTAGGCAGCGGCTCACCCAAAGCCATAAGGAATATAGGCCAGTAAATAGTATGAAAGCGCAGTATATCCTTGCCGATAATATGGACGTCAGCCGGCCAGTATTTATTGAAGGGTTCTTCCTTATGGTCACAGCGATAGCCTATTGCTGTGATATAATTTGTCAGTGCGTCAAGCCATACATATATGACGTGCTTTTGGTCAAAGGTAACAGGGATTCCCCAGTTAAAGCTTGTACGTGATACACATAAGTCCTGAAGTCCGGGCTTTAAGAAGTTATTTACCATCTCTTTTTTGCGTGCTTCGGGCTGAATAAAATCAGGGTTTTCTTCTATGTGTTTCATAAGACGGTCGGCGTATTTGCTCATTTTAAAGAAATAAGCTTCTTCGTTCTGCTTGTGAACCTCTCTGCCGCAGTCGGGGCATTTTCCGTCAACAAGCTGTGTATCCGTCCAGAAGGATTCACACGGAGTGCAGTACCAGCCTTCATATGAGCCGAGGTATATATCACCTTGATCATACAGCTTTTTAAATATTTTCTGTACGGTTTCTTCGTGATAATCATCTGTTGTACGAATAAACTTATCATAGCTTGTGTTCATCAAATCCCAAATCTTCTTGATTTCGCCGGCTATACCGTCGACATATTCTTTGGGGGATATTCCCTGTGATTCGGCAAGCTCCTGAATTTTCTGACCGTGTTCGTCCGTACCGGTGCAAAAGAATACATCATATCCCATATAGCGTTTAAAGCGCGCTATTGCATCGGTCAGGACAATTTCGTAGGTATTGCCTATATGCGGTTTCCGTGAGGTATAGGCAATAGCCGTGGTAATATAGTATTTTTCTTTCTTGTTTTTACACATAGTTTTCTCCTC
>CAJLFL010000208.1 GCA_905205855.1 uncultured Eubacteriales bacterium
TATCATTCGGCTCATGACAGCGGATTTACCAGAAGAACAGGAGCCCACAACTGCGTAACCATTGCCGACAGCATCGGACAAAGAGACGATAACTTTTCTGCAAAAGGGCATCTGACGGGTTATCTGACGCAGCAGGACTTTGACCTTGCAAGCGGAAACGCAACAGAAGCTTACAAGGGTGAAATAGGCAATTTTGAACGTAATATTGTTTATATCAGACCGGACATATTTGTTATTGTGGACGATCTTAAGGCGGGCGAAAAAAATAAAACAAGTCAGTTTGAATGGTGGCTTAATTCCAGAGTTCCGATTTCTCTTTATAAAGACGGAAACGGCGCAAGAATAGAGAATAGCGGCGCTGTCGTTGATGCAACGGTACAATATCCGCAAAAGGTGAAATCATATTACAACAATATGAATGCTCTGTCGGATATGGTAGAGATTAACCCTGGTGGAAGATATGCGTCCTCTGCCGCAGATACGCGCGTGTGGTTTGAAACGGAGGATACGGCGGCAACCAAGATGATAGTTACTCTTGACGTTCACAGGAGCGCGAAAGAGGCGAGATTTGTTGATACCGAATATAATAAGAGCTATGTAAAGATGACTTTTGAGGACGGTACGATAATGTACGTAAACCTCGGTGATAATGATAAAGAAGTCGTTACAAAGGAAGGAATATCGTTTACCGGCGCTCTTGTAGTAATGAACGGCGAATCAATTATGCTGTCAGGCGGTACAAATCTTAAAATCGGCGGCAAGGATATCGTTGTTCTTGAAAGGCAGGGCAGCGTTGTACTCGGCGTAAACGAGCTTTCTATCTTGACCTACAGAGATAAACGTATCAGCGTCAATACAGATAATCAGTATATACAAGAAATTGAAAAGATCAACGATTATAACGGCCGTGAGTTAAGAGCGGAAATAGGAATAACCTATGAAAACGGTAAGCTTGAAAAAGGAACGAGCGGAGAAGAAGTCAAGGCTGATGATTCCAAAAAGATTGAAACAAAGAATAAGAACGGTGACAAAAAAGCATCCGAAACGGAACAGAAGCCGGTATTCAATGTTGTTCCAAAAGATAAGTATATAACATTTACGGCTGAAAAAGATAACTATCAGCTTATGCTTAACGGCAAGACAATTAACACGGATAAACATGAAGCTACCGCAACCGTGAAGATTGACGGAGAAGAAAAAACGGTTAAGCTTGAAGGAATTATGGGCAGAAACGGAAAAATTAAATATTCCGGAATATTCGACGGCGAAGATGACAAGTATAAGTGCGTTGGGATAAGTGATAATCTTAATGCCGGCGCAGTCGGAAAGGATAAGGTTTCTGTTATCGGCAAACTGTCGTTGTCCGCTCAGACAGATAAGGATTTATGGCTTGAGCTTATTCGGGTACCTATTAACAAGCCGGAGGCGGAGGCAATCGATGATTATGACACGCTTAAAGACAAACTGACTGTATTTAAGGAGGGTGAGGAGTGCGAAAAGCCGCTGGCAACCGGCGCAGAAATCTACGGAAACAGACCGTTCCTGTCGGGAGCCCTGGGAATAAGCGGATTTAATGATCCGAAGACCGAGATGGTATATAAGGTTGAAATTCCGGAGGAAGGCGATTATGACTTTGCAGTCAAGTATGTTGCGTGGGAGGAAGGCGGAGCTGTCAGAAGCTTTACCATAAATGACGTCACCTATGTTTACACCCTTGACAAAACGGTTGACTATGGTACAGTACCGGAAAGCTGGAAAGCGATGCTTGTTAAATCCGGAATTCACCTTCAGGCGGGAGTATACGAGCTTAGAATGGGTGTGCTTTCCGGTTCATGGAATTATGACTGGTTTGGTTTTGTAAAAAAATAACCGAAAAACTAATTTAAACATGCCGTAAAAAGGCGGAGGGTTTGAGGGCTGCCGCATCCGGCGGTCCTCAATCTGTAAAGGATAAATGCTTTATGAAGAAAATAATAAGTATGGTTTTATGTGCAGTGTTGCTGATAACAGCGTTTCCCGGTGCAACGGCAGAAGCCGCACCGATAAACCTTGAGGATGTGGGTGCTGAATATTACGGACGGCGAATGCCTTTCAGACCTGCGGACAAGTATACTTCGGAACAGAATTCACCGGATTTTACATGGCCGTATGTTGAGAATGCAACTTATGAGTTGAGAATTGCATGCGACAAGGATATGAAAAATGTTGAAAGAAGTATTACAAATTTAAAGACCAACTATTATACATTTCCGAATCCTTTGAGCCAGACAGGCAAGAATTATTATTGGTCAGTGAGATATACAACGTCCGCCGGCACAAGTGACTGGTCAAATCCGCGGCGTTTCAGGATTGACCCGAATGCCTGTGAGTTCACTGTGCCGAATTCGGATGTTTTGCTCAGGCGTATCCCCGGGGGGCATCCGAGGGTGATTGCTACTTTGGAAAGTCTTGAAGACTTCCGGACTTTAAAGGACAAAAGTAAGGATGCAAGGGCGACCTATGATTATTATGTCAGTTCTGCGTCAAATTATGTAAGTGAAAATATTTTGCCGGAGGAGCCGAAACGCGGTGATTCCACAATGAACGAGGCAAATAGAGCCGCACGCGAGATGATAAGGCGAATGCAAAACTGCGCTTATGCTTATCTTTTGACAGGTAATGAAGCTTTTGGAAGATTCGCTGTTAAGGCGGCAGTGAAGCTTTCTGAATGGGATTATAAAGATGACAGTCTGAATTCTTATGATATGTATAACGGCAATGACCAGGTCCATAGAGAGATCGCTTATAAAACCGCGATGTCGTACGACTGGGTTTATAATATAATGACCGATAGCGAACGCAAAGCCGTACAGGATATGATTGTCGGACGTCTGACATATAGATATAAGAACTATTATAATCATAACATGTTGGATTTGACGAAAAGTCTTCCCGGTTCGCCGTTTGATTCTCATGGGTGGACGAGTATAGCCTATATAGGTATTATTGCGTACGTGCTCAAGGACGACGTTGCGGAAGCCGAGCAGTGGTTTAAAGATTCTGTGCCTCTTTATGCAACGCTTATGCCGCCGTGGTCGTATCAGGACGGCGGATGGTGCCAGGGTTCATCATACTGGGGTTGGTCAACCATAGAATCAACAAAGGAGTTATCTGATGTTCTGTCTTTGGGAGGGGTTCTTGATCTTTATAAAAAGGCGGTTGCGAGGAATGAAAACCTGTGGACGCTTTATACATATCCAAACGGAACCTACGGAAGCTTTGGAGATGGATCGGGCGGATATCTTGCAGAGGATTTTACCGCAATAAGACAGTCTATGTATGAACTTGCTCATTTTAATAACGATGGCTTAGCTTTGTGGATTGCACAGCAGCAAGGAGGGCACATTCATAATAATATATGGAATTATTATACCGCCGACACTGTAACAGAGCCAATGCCGCCCGACAATCTTCCGCTCGGATATTGCTTTAATGATGTCGGCTGGGTCGTTATGACTAATGA
>CAJLFL010000209.1 GCA_905205855.1 uncultured Eubacteriales bacterium
TTTACCTTAATTTTCCCCGCCCAAGCGCTTACTATGTCATCCGTATCAATACTCACTTCGTTGTTAAGCTCTGACTTTCTTATATATATAAGTCGTGCAACCGCGCTGCTCGAGCTTACCTTATAATATGCGTCTACGTCATAGCCGAGAAAATCATAGTTATTTTCTATTTTGCTTGCCTCCAGCTTCTCGCCGCCAATTATGACATAATCCATATCGGTTTCGTTTCCGCCGGCTATCTGAGAAATATCAACCGCTTCAACTATGCCGTTTATATATTTCACATTAAACACCGTATACAGCAGCGTACTTCCCGACTCAGCCCTATATTCGGAACTGCCGTTTACGGAATATGTCTGCGTCATTACCTCGGTTTTCAGCATGTTTACCGTCAGCTTTGCCGCCATTCCCTTTGTAAGTGCCGGATCACCGCCGGGCAGGCCGGAAAGTATATCGTACCGACCGGCAATCTTCAAATATCCGGACGGATATCCGCCGTTTTCCTCTGCGGCAATGCCATAACCGGTCAACTTTACCGCAATCGCCGCTGCCTCCTGCAAAGTTATCTTTCCGTCCGGGTAAATATTGCCTTTTGAATCCGGTCGGATAACGCCGGACTTATAGAGCGATTTTATATAAGGTTCTCTCTCGTCCGAGGTTTCCATATCAGCAAATGGCTTTTCGTCAGACTTAAGTGCGGCGAGTCCCGCCGCCTTTGCCATGTACACCAGCACATCACCCCTTGCCGCGTCTGCTGCAAGTTCTTCCTCTCTTATTTCTGCAATTTCCAGGACATTCAAAAGTCCGTACGATTCCGCTCCGTATATTTCTTTCTGCTCCGCCTCTGCCGTGTCTTCGGATTTGTCCGCGGCAAATACCGGACAAGCTGTCAGCACTGAGCATACCAAAATAATGCTCAAAACGGCGCTTATAATACTCTCGGCGCTTTTGCATTTCTTTATCACTATTTACTCAGCTCCTTTCCGCTCGTCATAAGGCTATAAATTATCTTTGCAGCCTCAGCTCTTGTGCAGGTGTTAAGCGGCTCAAAATTACCGCTGCCCGTACCGGAAACCACACCATTCGCTTTGAGAGAATAAACTGCATCCTTTGCATAATCCGCAATGCCGTTATCATCCTTAAAATCCCGTTTTATTTCGACCGAAAGCTCTTTGCCGCTCGCCTTTGCTATGTTGTACGCCATAACCGCCGCGTCCTGACGGCTTACGCTTTCACCTATGCCAAAGCTTCCGTCAGGATAGCCCTTTACAAAGCCTTTCTTTTTACCGGCGGCTATATAGCCGATGTACCATGCATCCGGCTCCGCATCGGTAAAACTTTCCTCCTGTGACGGATTCTCAGACTCCGCAATATTGAATGCACGCAAAAGCATTGCCAGCATTTCCTCTCTGGTTACGTTTCCGCCGGGATTAAATGTTCCATCGCCCAAGCCTTTTACCACTCCGCGGCGATAAAGCTCCTCTATACCGGCAGCAGCCCAATCGTATCCTTCAAGATCGTCAAAACTCGGAGCCGGCGTTATTGCGTCGTCCTCCTCCTTGTTTTCCTTTGTTACTACCGGTGGGGTAACAGACGTACCGCCCGCGCCTCCGCCGGTATATCCACCTCTGCCCGCGCCTCCGCCGCTCGGCCTTGTATCCGCGGTTTTCGGCGCGTACTCGATTATCTTTGAGTTTACAAAGTCCGCAAATGCCTTTGCACTTTCAAATTTTCCGACGTCGGCAGCAGCAGAATATACCTTGGAGCGGTTTGATACTCCGTATGAATCCGAATTCAGCTTTGTCACGTTTATACCAAGCTTTACTCCATATTCGTTTATAATATCCTCCGCGTCCGCCCAATTTCGGATATCCGCACACAGCGCGTCCGTAATTACGTTTTTAAAATGCTCATTTGCCTTTGTTCTTGTACTGATTCCTCTGCCGGCAAAATAATTCACGACAAAGCCGGCTTTGGCAGTATCGGAAAGCTTGCCGTTATAGAACTTATAGGAAGCTTCATCAAGATTTAATATATCCTTTACATCCTCTATGTCTGCCTCACCCGCATCAAGAGCGCAGAGAGCAGCCGCAGCGCTTGTTTTTTCCTTTACATTTGCCACCGACAATTTCTCCTCGGCAGTGTCGTTTATAACCGAGCGCAAAACCTTGAAAAGCTCCGTTTCGTCCGCGGCAAAAACAAGCTTATCTGTGATATTGAAGCTATTAACCGTTTCGCCCCTGTCGTTTGACAAATCATAAATCCGCGTAAGTTCCGCCACGGCAGCAGCCTCGTTAAGTCTGCACGCATCGGCAATCCTTTTTACTATTCCCCGTCTGTTCTCCTCTGTCGCAAAGTATATTTCGTTGTCCGCACCGTTTATGCGAACTATGTAAAAGCCCGACTCTCTGCCATTCATATCGGCACTTATCGTATAGCCGCCATTTTTGTCCGCTCTGAGCTGTCTTACGGCAATAAAATCACCGATTAACTCACCGGGGGTATATTCCGCCTTGATATCTGCGGATTTCATGTCCTTTTTAAGCAGCTCAAAGGCGATAAAATCTCCCTTTTTTATGCCATCAGGCGTGCCGCTTATTATTATCTTACCGCTTGCATCGTCTATAGCAACCGAATCCACATTCTGCGCAAAGCCGGTATTGCAAAGCATTGCCGGTACAGCCGTGCAAAGCAGCATAAGCTTTAATTTAATATTCATTTTTCCTCCCGAATTCATTGGGCGGCGTTTTTGCGCCGCCCCTCGCTCCATCCGATTATCTGCACCGAATCTGTCTATCTTGTGATTGGGTTTACCACAACCATTATACCTCCGCTCTCTGCACCGCCGCCGTAGATTTCAACGGTATCACCGGCGTTGTATTCCTTTGCCGCACAAATATAATAATTATATATATCCGGTCCGTAATAGTGTCCCGCCGCCGCAGGAGAGCCTGTTATATTCTTATTTGTCAGAATGCCGTTTTTATAATAATAAAGGTGTGCCCATCCGTCCTTTACGTTATCAGGCAACAGATTAACGTATGAATCTTTACTCGTAAACACAAGTACCTCCGCGTCCCTGTTAACCTTAAAGCTGTATGCGGCTGTATCTTTTGTACCAAAATTACTTCTTTTATCTATACTTCCGGCAATAGTTTCCGAGCCGTAAATATTAAGCTCCTGAGGATAATAACATATGCTGTTATATTTATTTGCCGCATCTCTGTCGGACCATGCCGGATACAGATATTTAGCAGTTCCGTCTGTCATGGTTGACGCGTTAGTTTTAAGCGGACTGTATTCAAAGCGCTGCTGTCTGAGTATTCCGTTACCTCCATTAGCCAAATCTTTAAAATACTTTACCTTTTATAATCTTATATTTGTTCTACTACAAATGTCAAAAGGTCAGAAATCCGATGCAAGCTTGCTTGCAAGAGTATTTTTAACTTCTTAATCATCCAACAACATTAGT
>CAJLFL010000210.1 GCA_905205855.1 uncultured Eubacteriales bacterium
CATGGTTTAGGATAAGCTCGATGAAATCAGCAGACTTCAAAATGAAAAGCATCATGTATGTATGATAGGTGACAGTATAAATGACGCTCCGGCGCTTAAAAAGGCAAATGTCGGAATTGCTATGGGCGGCGTAGGAAGTGATATAGCCGTTGATGCGGCAGATATAGCTCTGGCAAATGACGAAATAAAAGAGCTTATGCACCTTATATCCTTGTCATCCCGAATGATGACTACAATCAAAATAAACCTGAGTTTTTCAATGGGACTTAACTTCCTTGGATTATACTGGCGATGACCGGAATTTTAAATTCGGTTATAGGTGCTTTGGTACACAATGCGGGTTCTGTGCTTGTAATAATAAACTCAGCGTTATTGCTTAGGTGGAAAAAGAAATAAAAATAATACAATACAGGAGGAAAAATTATGATTATAGGAATTTTGGTAGTACTTATTGGAATCTGAGTTTTAGCGGCAGGTGTTTATAATCTGCTGCAGGAAAAGGGTGATAAAGAATCTGTCAAAATATACGGAACAATAAGCGTGGCAGGAATTATTATTGTTGCTGCGGCAATAATAAAGCTGATATTTTTTTAAAAAAGAAAATTTGCGTATAATACCGATAAACGCTTGTATACCAAACCGATAATGTGCTATAATAAAGACAAACAGGTATCGGAGGTATATGCATGTATAAGAATATAGAAAAACAAACAAAATTGAATCTCAGGAATGAGGTAGCATATCAGGACGGACAGGTGGTAAGCAAAACTCTTGTTCAGAACGAGCTTGTAAGCATGACTGTATTTTCGTTTGACAAGGGGGAGGAAATATCATCTCATTCTTCCGATGGCGATGCTATGGTGACAGTTCTAGAGGGAACAGGAAGATTTACCGTCGGCGGTGAAGAATTTATACTGACCGAGGGCGAAACTCTGATTATGCCCAAAGGAATTCCGCATACGGTATACGGTGAGGAAAGATTTAAGATGCAGCTTATTGTTTCTTTTTAAATGAAAATGAATGATAAAGCATATTTATGTATAGACTTAAAGTCGTTTTATGCTTCGGTTGAGTGTGTTGAACGCGGTCTTGATCCTATGACGACCAATCTTGTTGTTGCAGACTCTGCCAGAACAGAAAAAACGATATGCCTTGCCGTATCACCGTCGCTTAAAGCATACGGGCTTCCGGGCAGAGCAAGGCTTTTTGAAGTAATACAGAAAATAACCGAGATAAACAGTCAAAGACGCCGCCTTGCACCCGGAAAGCGGCTGACAGGGAAATCATTTGACGCTACCGAGCTTAAAGCTGAACCGCAGCTTGAACTTGATTTTATTACCGCAGTTCCCAGAATGGGAAATTATTTAAAGTTCAGCACGGATATATACAATATATATCTGAGATTTGTGGCGGCGGAGGATATACATGTGTATTCGATAGACGAGGTGTTTATTGATATTACGCCGTATATAGGAATAAAGGGCATGACGCCGCGCATGTTTGCGGCACAGCTGATTTCGGCTGTGCAGAATGAAACCGGGATAATCGCTACGGCTGGACTTGGTACAAATATGTACCTTGCAAAGGTGGCAATGGATATAGAGGCAAAGCATGCTATGCCGGACGAAAACGGCGCGCGTATAGCTGAGCTTGACGAAATGTCATACAGAAAACGGTTGTGGAATCACAAGCCTGTGACTGATTTTTGGCGTATCGGCAAAGGATATGCGGCAAAGCTTGCGTCTGTCGGACTTTATACTATGGGCGATATTGCAAAATGCTCTGCCGGTAAGCAGAACGAGTACTATAACGAAGAACTTTTATATAAAATGTTCGGAATAAATGCAGAACTTTTGATAGACCATGCATGGGGATATGAACCGTGCACAATGGCAGATGTAAAGGCATATAAGCCGGCGGTAAACAGCATAAGCACAGGTCAGGTTCTGCATTGTCCTTATGATTGCCGAAAGGCGCGGCTTATTGTCAAGGAAATGGCAGAACTTATGAGCCTTGATTTGGTGGAAAAAAGTTCAGTGACAGACCGCATCAGTCTGACAATAGGCTATGACAGAGATTTTTCGGATAAATACACAGGTGAGATTACAAGGGACTATTACGGACGCAAGGTTCCCAAGCACGGTCACGGAACGGTCAGGCTTGACGGTTATACTTCATCGACAAAGCTTATATGCAAGGCAGCAGAGGAACTGTTTGACAAAATAGCGGATAAAAAGCTTATGATTCGCAGGATAAACCTCGGCGCGGATAATGTGCTGTCGGAATCAGATGCAAAACAGCGCATGGAATATACACAGCTTGATATGTTCGGCAATTATGAGGAGCAAAGAGAGCAGGAGCATAATTTCGGAGCGGAACGCGAGAGGGAACGCAGTATTCAAAACGCAATACTGAATATAAAAAAGCGGTTCGGCAGAAACGCCGCCATAAAAGGGATGAATCTGAAAGAGGGCGCAACCACAACCGAACGCAACCGTCAGATAGGAGGTCATAAAGCGTGAGCAATGTGCATGATTATGCGGGTATAATAAA
This sequence comes from uncultured Eubacteriales bacterium, assembly GCA_905205855.1. Classification (GTDB taxonomy): domain Bacteria; phylum Bacillota; class Clostridia; order Monoglobales; family Monoglobaceae; genus Ructibacterium. Next base: position 2,554 of record CAJLFL010000210.1, read on the forward strand.
CCTGGCGCATCATACATCACAAAGGCATCCGCGTATGCCGCGGCTTGACCGTGCCGCACAGTTTGCTCCGTTTGCCGCGCTGAGCGGATATAACGAGGCAATAAAAGAAACGGCAAGGCAGACCGAGGATATGATTGAACTCAGCGCTGACGAGGCGGAGAAACTGAACCGTACTCTTGATGCTTTGATTGCCTGTGGGTTTGAGTGTGATGCAGAGATAAAGTATTTCGAACCGGATGAGAAAAAGAAGGGCGGAAAATATCTGACATACCGCGGCAGAATTCTAAGAATTGACGAGTATAAAAAGGAAATGATAATGACGGACGGTAAAAAAATTGCGGTTGAAAGAATAGCGGATATTGTAATATAGACGTTTTTGATTATTTGTATACAAAGGAAGTGTCACATATGAAAAAGTTGTTTGTTTTTGATTTGGACGGAACGCTTGTAGATTCGGTCAGCGATATAGCGGACGCTGTTAATTACTCGCTCAGACAGATGAATAGGCCGGAATTTGAAACTGAGGCTTATTATAAGATGGTCGGCAACGGAATGGAACTTCTGTGCCGCAGAGCCTTGCCGGGCGGCAGTGAGGAGGAGGTAAAAGCTCTTATTGACCTGTATAAGGAAAGGTATATTAAAAATTGCTGCAATGCAACAAAACCGTATGACGGTATAAAGGAACTTTTACGCTCGCTTAAAGAAAGCGGCGCAAAACTTGCGATTTTGTCAAATAAACCTCAGCCGCAGACGGACGAGGTTGCGGCAAAGCTTTTGGGAACGGATTTGTTCTGGAAAATAATCGGAAAAAATGAGAAATTTGCCGCAAAGCCTGAGCCGGATTCACTGAATTATCTGATAGAGTGTGCCGGCGTTGACAAAAGCGAGGTTTGCTATATAGGTGATTCAAATGT
>CAJLFL010000211.1 GCA_905205855.1 uncultured Eubacteriales bacterium
TTTTCATTTCATCATCTGTCGTCGGCTTTACCCGCGGCATATTATTGCATATTCCCAGATTTTTATATTTTGATCCTGCAAGATTATTATATTTCAGCAGTTTTACAGCTTTAATCATCTTCATATTTTTTAAAAAATCGCCTGCTTCATACATCATATCGTCATTAACTGTTGGTATTACAGGTATTCTCACTTCAATTTCTTTACCACGACTATTTATGTACTCAATGTTATCCAGAATAAACCGATTTGTGCAGCCGGTATATTTTATATGCTTATCCTCATCCATAAGCTTTATATCATACAAAAACATATCCGCATACGGCATAACCTTATCTATCTCATTTTGTGCGGCATTGCCGCTTGTATCAACAGCACAATGAATACCATATCCATTTAAAATCCTCATTGTTTCAGCACAAAAATCAGCCTGACACAAACATTCACCGCCGGGAAACGTTACACCTCCGCCGGATTGAATATAAAACTCTCTATCCTCCAGCAATTTATCCGCCAATTCCTCTGCTGTGATTTCGCTGCAGCATTGGCTTAATGCGCCAGCCGAACAATTTGCTATACACAATCCGCATTTTACACATCTGTTCCTGTTTAAAACATGCACACCATTCGATATTTCATGTACTCCGTATTGGCATACATAAGTGCAAGTGCCGCACCCTATACACCTTTTTTCTACAAATTGCAGTTCCGGATTAAACGATATTCCCTCCGGGTTATGACACCAGCTGCAGTGCAGCGAACATCCTTTTAAAAACACGGTGGTGCGGATACCCGGTCCGTCATGAACCGCAAATCTTTTAATATCAAAAATCTTACCTTTCATAACTTACTCCCCGGAATGTTCCGCCATTTGTATAAACTCATTCTGTTCTTCCCTGCTTAAATTTGCAAAATATACATTCCAACCGCAAAGCCGTACCTGCAAATTAGGATATAACTCCGGATTTTTCTGTGCTTCTTTCAGTGTAACGGGATTCAATACATTAAACTGCAGCGACATTCCGCCTCGTCTTACAAAGGTATTTAAAATACCCTTCATTGCCACTAAGCCATCCCTGTCTTTTACCGCTGAGGAATGAAGCGTCAAATCAAGCACTGCTCCGTTAGGAAAATCCGTATAGTCAACCTTTGTCACCGAATTTATTAAAGCTGTAACTCCCTTTTTGTCATTTCCTATAGTCGGTGACAAATTCTTTGAAAACCATTCTCCGTGCTTTCTTCCGTTTGGAGTTGCTCCGGTTCTCTCGCCAAAGCTTTGATACATATCAATAGAGAATAATCCGCAGCGGTACACTCCTCCTCTTGCATTTTTTCTTTTATTGATATTATCTGCAATATATTTTACAAATTCTGTCATAATCTTATCCGATTCATCTTCATTATTCCCGTACTTTGGCAAAAGATTTCTGCATTTTAAGTTTAACAAACCAGTGCCGTTCCAGTTATTCTGCAATATATAGCAGAATGTTTTGTATTCCAGAACTTTGTTTTCATATACCAGATTTTTTACCGCTGTAATGGAATCGACAAGATCGGCTATGCCGAAAACATATACAGATGTGTTATTATACTTTGCACCACCGGCATAAACGTCTTTTCCACTTTCTGAACACTCTGCTATTGTTCCTGATAATATGGGCGACGGATTCATCTGCATAAAGTTTTTTTCATATTCATTTATCAATCCGATTATGCTGTCAGCAAATCTTTTTATGTATTTTTTTATCAGACAAATAAATTCATCAAAGCTTTCCGGAAGCTTTTCTGCAGGATATACCCTTGTTCCTGTTATTGTATCAACACCATTGCTCATAGCATACTCAACTGCCTTCAGCAGATTTATTCTTCCTGCACTGGAGCACGGAATTTCATTTCCGCACGCAGCAGGCTCATAGCATCCTATCGGAGCATAGTTTATTGCGTCATTTTTATCAATTCCGTTTTTGACAAGGCTTTTTATCGCAACATCATCATTCAAAAAGACAATAGAATTTGTACCGTTTATTATTGCTTTTAAAACCATATCTACAAAATCTTCAGGTAAATCCCCGGAATACCTTATGTGTATTTTGGGATCGTTTATATTACATTTTATGTATTCTTCAGTCAAAACATATGTAAGTCTGTTGATGTATGCACTGCCGTCATCATTTTGACCGCAAAGGCAAAACGGAGAATTTGCCACCGCGCCCATAGCATACAGCTCATAATAAAAATAATCAATAAACTCTCTAAGCTCGCTTTCCGTAAACTTTCCGGATTTCAAATCGTTTTCGTATAAGTTTGCCCAAAGCATATCTATTCTTCCGAGAGAGCGTATACTGTCGCCCTCTACCCACGTCATCACATAGTACATAATTAAGGAAAGCTGCATAGCCTCTGATAAATTTGACGGTGCTGCAACGGATAAATTTTTAAGATTTTGTGCAACAGCCGTCATTCTTTTATTATTCATACCTAACACGGCAGCAGCCTCGGATAATCTAATAATATACCTTTTTAAAGCATTATAAGCCGTAAGTCCTGCCTCAAAAAACTCCTTCTGCTCCTTACTTATTTCTTTATTTTCCGATGCCCTTTGCAGACGCTTAATGATTCCCGTAATTCCCAATTCCGTAATTGCCTCCCAGTCCGGCGCAACATGACCGAAATCACATATAGCGGCAATAGCTCTGTATTCGGAAATAAGTCTGTCTTTTTCTGCAATCTCTTTCATTTCGCTTTCTTCGATTTCTTCAATCCATCTTTGGCGTATATCCGTAATCACAGAACAATGATTTATTTGCAGCTGAAACCAATCATGTGGGTTTACAAAAATCTGTGCGTTATCCAGAACATACTCTACAAACTTTGCTTTTTTTATCATACGGCTGATACCGGGCATATCGGCTATTTTATTACAGTTATCACGAAGTTCCTCCGGTGATACTCCGCTGTTTTCTATCCAATTTTGTTCCTTATATTGATTCTTTAAAAAAGCTTTATCCTCATTAAATCTGTTATACATAATAATCTCCGTTCTGCCGCCCTGCACCGGCACAAATATTAACGAAAACCTCTTATCGGCAGGGCAAGGAATGATAAGAGATTATTACACCCATGTACGTTTCCGAGCAAGGCGAGGAAAATTTCGCACGGGCAATTAAATCTTGCCGGAGGCAAATGTAAAATAAACCTTCACTTCAGCCTCCTCTTTAGCTATTATATATAATCAGCTTTATATTTCCATAGGCAAAACGCTTTTTTGTATTTTTCAAACATAAAAATTATAAAATATATTGATTTTTATTTAAAACATGCTACAATATAACCAAAGCTTTTAAAGGCGGCGGTATTAAAATGGAAAAATTTACAGATACGGAACATATAATCAGCAATATTCTTTTCTCATCAAAAAGTCGGATGGATCCCGGATATTATGATCGTGTCACAGGC
>CAJLFL010000212.1 GCA_905205855.1 uncultured Eubacteriales bacterium
GATAATACTTGGCGGGTGACTGCCCGGAAACCTATGTCGCTGCCGGAATTTTATTCCAAGAGCAGTAATTATGCTGCTCTTGGATATATAATTAAATATATTCCTCTATAGCTCAGTTGGTAGAGCATGCGGCTGTTAACCGCAGGGTCGTTGGTTCGAGTCCAACTGGAGGAGCCAAAAAATCGACAAGTACGGTTTGTGCTTGTCGGTTTTTACTTATTACTTATTCACTATTCCTTAAATAAAAGACTATGCGGATTTTCGGAAAGTAATAAGTAAAAGCGAATAGGTAAGGGTTCATCGCGTCCATATAAATGTAACGTGTCATACGTTGCTTTTTTTCAAAATTGGATAGAAACCGATGAATATATGATTAACTAAATATCTATTCTTTCTTTTCTGTATTCTGTAGGGTTGATACCGACATATTTTTTGAAGGCAGTTGAAAAGTAATTTGTGTTGGTAAATCCACATAAAAGAGCTATATCGGTGATAGGTAAATCACTTTTATGTAAAATTTTTTTTGCTTTTTTTATGCGTGTTTCCAATATATATTTTTTTATTGATTCATTCATATATAATTTAAACAAATGTGATACTGTAGATTCAGAGCAGGCACAGGCTTGGGCTATATCTCGTATGGTAATATCGTTGGTAATATTCCTTTGCACAAATGATAGAATAGAGTCAAAAGTCTTGCTTGATGTTTCAGATTCTTTAATATCTTCAATAATTATTTGGAGCAAGACAAGCATATGACGAAGTGGCATGATGAGAACTTTCAATTCATCAATGTTTTCCGGTGTGTGTTTTAATCCACTTTCATATATATTCAAAAGTTCCGTTTCGTTAAAGTGAAAGCTTTTTGAGAGGTTGGATATGCGGTTTGTAGCTTTTTTGACATTTATACCATAGCCGCTTACACTTATAAATGTTTTTGAATTAACAAAAAATATATACTCCTCTATACCTGCATAGCACATACCAAACAGGATTTCTTTATCTGAAATATTAAATATTTTTTGCTGACACTTTATGCACTTATTCCATGCATCACTGTTTGTTTTAACAAATGTGCAAAAAGGATTTTGATGTATGTTATATTCCAATAATCCACATATATTTTTTCCATGCACAGAAATTGAAAAACCTTTATTGTTTAGATACGCAATATAGTTGTTTATATCCCTTATCAGACTGCTCCTCATTTTAGTATTTCTCCCTTATTCAAAGTCCGTTATACATGCAGGAGTAATCACCTGCGGTATTATAAAAGACAAACGCTGTGGATTATATAGCATGGACCGGTTAGGGCTGGCTTAAGCCGCAGTGGTTTGTCTTAAATGGTAATAAATTTATCATCTTTGCTAAAATTATACAACATAATTGCAGAAAAGTAAATATATTTTGCGAGAAAATAAATGAAATTAGCTTTTTTTCATGTTATAATGAAAAAAAGGAGATGGAAGAATGAAAAAGAATAAGTTATATGTTGATGTATTGGTCTTAGGTTCCGGACCATCGGGGTTTGCGGCAGCATATACGGCGTCAAAAAACGGAGCAAAGACTGTTATAGTTGAGCAAAGCGGAAATATCGGAGGTATGTCAACCTCAGGTTTGATGAGCCATTGGACCGGTAAATGTGACAGTAGGCTTTATTATGAGATACTTAAAAGTTCCGCTGAAAAGAATGAATTTAAGACTGATGATGTTACACTTATAGATCCTGAAAATTTGAAAACACTGTATCTTGAAATGCTTGATGACTGTGGTTGTAAAATAATGCTTTATACATTTGCGGTTGATGCGATATGTGAGTATGACAGAGTGCTGGGGGCTACAGTTGTAAATAAGTCCGGAATAACGGAAATCTATGCTGATGTTACAATAGATGCTACAGGAGACGGAGATATAGCGGCACATGCCGGAGTTGAGTTTGTACTGGGCAGAGAAAATGATTACAAAATGCAGCCGGCGACACTTATGTTTAAGGTGGGCGGTGTAGATTATACCAAAGCGGTTTTTATACCTTCATTTGAAACAACATATGAAACGGAAAGCGGAGAACTGCAGGCACTTGCAAAGCAGCATATTTCATATCCTGCCGGACATATTCTGACATATGCTACAACTTTACCCGGAATTGTTACTTGCAATATGACAAATGCTATAGAAATTAACGGTACTGTTGCGGAAGACTTGACTAAGGCGACTATTGTATGTCGCAGACAAATAGAGGAAATTATAAAATATTTAAGAGGGTTTGTTCTGGGATATGAAAAATGTTTTTTGATAGACTCAGCATCACTAATCGGAATTAGAGAAACGCGGCATTTTAAGGGTAAATACACACTTACCGAACAAGACATATTGCAAGCAAGAACGTTTGAAGATTATGTCGTTAAGGGCGCGTTTTTTAATTTTGATGTGCACAACATATCAGGTGCCGGACTTGATAGAACAGGTATTCAGAAACATTTTGCACAGAATATGGGATATACAATTCCATATGGTTGTCTAATTCCGGAATCCAAAAGAAGGTTACTTCTCTGTGGGAGAAATATATCGGGTACACATATAGCTCATTCAAATTTCAGAGCAATGCCGATTTGTGTGGGAATAGGCGAGGCTGCAGGTGCGGCAGCATTTGTTGCGGTAAATAAACGCTGCGATTTAACAGATGTGCAGGCTGCGGAAATCCGTGAAATAATAGGGGTGTAATTTATCAGTGCTATTTGCTTATAAGAGTGTATGAGATATTTGTTTGCCGTTAAACGGATATAGTTAGTTATTGCCGGATTAGGCATACGGGAGCCGAACCTAACATGCCCTGTAATTGAAAAATCATCATCTTTTTGAATTGTTGTCCTTGTAAGGCTGACGTATTATCGAGCATTTTAACGCCGTATTTTCTTAAATTTGCCTGTTTAAACCATATTGTGTTCGACTCCCGTATGCCTAACAGAAAATACTTTCAACAGATTCATATAATGCTTGAAAAATGAGTATTATTGTGCTATACTTGCCCTGTATTAAAAATATAAGGCGGGGTTTATTATGCTTATTTCATCAGAAATCGGTTCGGCAAGAAAGATTATCGGCGAAGAAAAAACAATTGAATACATGGCAAAAGCCGGGTTTGATGCGTGGGATTTTTCTATGTTTTGTGCTTTTGATTATGATTGGTCTGCCGGGAAAGCTAAATTGAGCAGCCATCCGATTTCAGGCAGAAACTATCTTGAATTTGCGATAAAATTAAAGAATATAGGTTTAGATAACGGAATCTGCTGTAACCAGTCACATGCACCGTTTCCGTCGAGTTGGGCAGAGATATGCTCTTATTATAAAAGAGCTTTGGAACTCACCGCAGAGGCGGGCGGAAAAATATGCATAATTCATCCAGATAATAATAAAACTGCCGAGGAA
>CAJLFL010000213.1 GCA_905205855.1 uncultured Eubacteriales bacterium
AGGAAAAAACGGAAGAATACGGATTCCGGATAAGTGGCTGTTTGTCAGCAACAGTATACTTGTTGATTTTGTATGAATAATTTTCTTGGTGCGGGATAATATAGGATAAGAACCGGTTTTCTATATTACAAAAGGAGAAAGATTTACCATGAAAATTATTGCATTTATAATGTCGGCAATCTGCTGTATGATACTGCTTACATCATGCGGAAACGGAAACACAACAAATAACAATCCGAATCCTGAAAACACTCAGGACGGCGGAATGAGAAAAGACAGCGAAAACGCCGCAAAGGATGCGGCAGACGGCGTCGGTGATGCGGCAAAGGACGTAACAGACGGAGCAGGCAATGCCGTAAAGGATGCGGCAGACGGTGCGGGCAACGCTGTAAAAGATGCAGCTGACGGCGTAGGCGATGCGGCAAAGGATGTAACAGACGGAGCCAAAAACGCGGCTGAAAGCGCCACAGGCAACAAATAGAACCGAAAGCGCGGATAACCGCGCTTTTTGATTATTAAAAATTTACTTATTCCTATTGTAATTTACTGCCTTAAATGGTATAATAAATCACGGTGAAGGATTATGAAAATTTTAGGCATTACCGGCGGAATAGGCTCCGGCAAATCCACTGTTACACGGCTGTTTGCCGATTTAGGCGCGGAAACCGCTGATGCGGATGTTATTGCAAAACAGGTGACAGAGCCGTACGGTGCGGCGTATAAACAGATTATTATGCGCTTTGGGAATGAGATTTTGAATCCGGACAAAACAATAAACAGGAAAATACTTGCCGAAACAGTATTTGCCGATAAAGACAAGCTGGAGATATTAAACAATATAACACATAGATGCGTCACAGAGAAATTAAAGGATATTGTGTCAAAATCCCATGCAAAGCTTGTTTGCCTTGACGTACCTCTGCTTTTTACATGTAAGTATCCGATATACTGTGATAAAACACTTGCGGTTATTGCCGATACGGATGTTAGAATTGACAGAGTAATGAAAAGAAGCGGATTGTCGGAAAAAGAGATTATATCGCGGATGAAAAATCAGCTGAGCAACGAAGAATTTAAGACAAAAGCCGATTTTTGTATTGTAAATAACGGTTCGCTTGATGATATAATCCCAAAGGTCAGGGAAATATATGACATTATGACGGAGTGCGGTTATGAGAGAGATTGAATCGGTCAGGAGCTATAACAAAGGCAGAAATTATAATAAAAGAAGAAAAAGAAAAAACAGCAGCGGCTGCGGAGGATGCTTTGCAAGATTTGTTGTATTTGTGATTATATTTTCAGCTTTGGGTTATGGCGGATACAAGCTGTTTCAGGGTGCAGGAATGAGAAGCCGCATATTGCAGTCACAGTATCCGATAAAGTACAGTGATTTGGTTGAAAAATATGCCGCAGAGTATAAGCTTGACAAGTCCCTGGTCTATGCCGTCATCCGTACGGAAAGCAAGTTTGACCAGTATGCGGTATCTGTTACAAATGCCAGAGGTCTTATGCAGGTTCAAAGCGAAACCGGCGGCGACTGCGCGGCGGAGCTTAAAATAAAAGATTACAGTTCGGATATGCTGTTTGAGCCGGATATAAACATAAGAATCGGCTGCTATTATCTGAGCAAGCTGATGAAGCTTTATAACAATGATGTCAAAAAGTCGGTTGCAGCTTATAATGCCGGACTCGGCAATGTCGATAAATGGCTTAAAAACAGCGAATATGCCGACGGGAGGGGCGGACTTAAGGACATACCCTTTCCCGAAACAAAAAATTATGTTGACGGCGTTGTAAAGGCGCAGAAAATCTATAAGGAATTGTATTTTACCGCTGAATAATCAGCAGATAAATAAAAAGACAGAAAGGTAGGATTAGCATGAAAACAGAAAAGAAAAACGATTTGGCAAAGGAACTCACTTATGAGAATAAAAGCGTATTTTCAAAAATGGATTCCAAAGAGAAGCAGACGGTGTTTGAGTTTTGTGACGAATACCGCAAATTTATAACAGCTTACAAGACAGAGCGCGAGTACTGTGCAGCGTCATGCAGAGTGCTTGCCGCCAACGGCTTTGTACCGCTTGAGGATAAAAAGACTCTTAAAGCCGGAGATAAGGTGTATACCGTAAACAGAGGAAAGGGCGTATTTGCCGCAGTAATCGGCTCTGAGGATATAGAAAACGGCGTAAACCTTGTCGGCGCACATATAGATTCGCCGCGCCTTGACTTAAAGCCGAATCCTCTGTATGAGGATCAGGGCGTTGCATACTTTAAAACGCATTATTACGGCGGAATTAAAAAGTATCAGTGGACAGCCATTCCGCTTGCAATACACGGCGTTGCTGCACTTCAGGACGGAACGCAGATAAACATTGTAATAGGCGAGGATGAGAATGATCCGGTATTCTGTATTTCAGATCTTTTGCCGCATATGGCTGACGCGCAGATGATGAAAAAGACAAAGGACGCTATCCCCGGCGAGAGCCTTAATGTTATCATGGGTAATATAGCCATAGAGGACGGGGAGGCAAAGGAAGCGGTAAAGCTTAATATATTAAAGCTTTTAAACGAGAAGTACGGTATTGTTGAGGAAGATTTGCTCAGTAGCGAGATTGAGGTCGTTCCGGCATTTGATGCAAGAGATATAGGGCTTGACAGAAGCATGATTGGCGGCTACGGTCAGGATGACAGGGTATGTGCATACAGCGCACTGAGAGCCGTTATGGCGCTTAAAAAGCCGGAAAAAACAGCCGTTTGCCTGCTGGTTGATAAAGAAGAAATAGGAAGCATGGGCGCAACGGGAATGCAGTCACGCAGATTTGAGAATGTGCTTGCAAAAATTTGCTCAAAAATGACAAAGAACTATACGGATTTGGTTCTGCGCGAGTGTCTGCAAAATTCTACCTGTCTGTCAGCTGATGTGGGCGCGGCATTTGATCCCAACTATCCGGATGTCAGCGAAAGACGCAATGCTCCTATCTTAAACGGTGGTATTGTTATTACAAAATACACAGGCTCACGCGGAAAGGGCGGCGCGAGTGACGCATCGGCAGAGCTTGTTGCCAAAATCCGCCGTATCTTTAACGAAAACGGCGTAGAATGGCAGATGGGAGAGCTTGGCAAGGTTGACGCCGGCGGCGGCGGAACTATCGCACAGTTTGTCGCAAACCTTGATATGGACGTTATAGATGCCGGTGTGCCGCTGCTTTCAATGCATTCTCCGTATGAGATTGCCGGCAAGCTGGACATTTATATGACGCATAAGGGTTATAAAGAATTCTATTTGAACAATAAATAGGAGGTATTATGAAAGCTGTAATAAAAAAAATATCTGTTTTTGCTATACTCTCCGTAATATTAAATATTTTTTCTGCTTTTGTGTTTTGTGCTGTAGGTGTCTTCACCTATGTTGTTTTT
>CAJLFL010000214.1 GCA_905205855.1 uncultured Eubacteriales bacterium
TAATGGCTACAAAATGGCTACATTACAGGCAATTTATTTAGCCATTAACTCATCAAGCTGATTTGCAACCTCAATCTGCTTGTTCGGATAAAGGTGACTGTATGTTTCCATTGTTGTCTGAACTCTCTCGTGTCCGAGCCTTTCGGCTATCAGCAAAGAGGAAAACCCCATTTCAACCAGCAGCGACGCATGGCTGTGCCGTATATCGTGCACACGAATCTTTTTCACACCGGAAATTTTACAGCCCCGCTCCATTTCGTGCCACAAATAATGTTTCGTACAGGGAAAAAGTCTGTCGCAGCTTTGAAGCCCGTAACAATGCGACATATAATCCTTTAAACAGCTGCACAAAAGCTGAGGTATTGTAATTACACGATTGCTTTTCGGTGTTTTGGGTGTTGTTATAATATCCTCGCGGTTAAGTCTCTGATAGCTTTTATTGATTGTAACGGTTGATTTCTCAAAATCAATATCGGCAGGTGTCAGAGCCATAAGCTCGCCCTCGCGGATTCCGGTATAATACAATGTCATAAATATTGCTTTTGAAAGCGGCTTATCCGAAACAGCCTCAATAAATGTATAAAATTCCTCTTTTGTCCAAAACAGCATTTCATCAGCGTTTTTCTTTCCCATACTTCCTGCCTTGTGACAGGGATTTTCTTTCAGGTTGTAATACTTCACAGCATAATTAAAAATAGCAGTTATCTGATTTTGTATTGCTTTTAAATATGTCGGAGAATATGCAGTACCGTTTTCATCACGGTAGCTCGTGAGTGAGTTTTGCCAAGCCCGAATATCTGTCGGCTTTATTTCACTTAGCGGCATTTTCCCAAAATACGGCGTTATTTTCAGGTCAACCATAAACCGTTTATTTGATATGGTGGAGCGTTTTAACCGCTGTTCCATATCCTTGAAATAAATATCAATGAAATCCGAAAACTTCATTTCAAGACTTGCGGATGACTGACTTAAAAAATCCCGCTCCCATTCTTGTGCTTCACGCTTTGTGCGGAAGCCTCTTTTCTTTTTATGAATGGTGTCGCCTTTCCAGTTTGTCACCCTTATCTGCGACATCCATTTTCCTGTTTTTGAATCCTTTGTTACTGACATTTAAGCTCCTTTCCGGGAAGTGAAGCGTTAAAGCGTATTGTCAGGATTTTCATACAGTGCTTTTAAATATTCGTTTCTTTTGGTAATTCTTTCGTTTTCGCTCATATCTTCCGGCTCTTTTGTTTCAACCGCCAGGGACGAATAATAAGCAAGAGTCTGATCCTTCCATTTGTCATAGCTTTCCCTACTCTGCGAGTAGGAATAAAATTCTTCGCGCATATTCGCCCAATCTTCAAGAAACAGACACATATCGGAATTTAAGTCTGCCGATAAATCCTTTCCGTTGAAATTTATCGAACATTCCCAGCCGTCATTCTTTGGCGGCTTTTTTACATCAATTCCGAATTTGATTCCCGAAACCTTTTCAAGACAGAAAAGAAAGCTCATAATATCCGACATACATTCTATTTTTGCACCGTCTTTTTTATAACCCAGCAAATACGATGACGAAGTTTCCAAAACTTTTGCAATGGTATTTACCATTCCGACTGAAATATTGATTTCGCCGTTTTCGTATTTTTGAACAGTGCGCAGAGATTTACCGAGTATGTCAGCAAGCTCCTGTTGATTCAATCCTTTACGCTTTCGCATTTCACGAACTCGTTTTCCTATTGTATTTTCTTCTGAATTATTCATATCTAATTCACCTCATAATTATTATAACATAAAATAATACGAATTTCAAGTACATATTTTAATAAATTTTAGTCTTGACAAACGCATGAATAATGTGTATAATATAAATGTGTACTAAAAGTGCATATTTATATTTTTTGTTATTCCTTTATAAGTTGATAACACGAACTAAAAATGCTTTTTTATTGAAAGTGAGGTGAGAAAATTGAGAGCACAGTATATTACGGTTGACGAGGTTTCGGCGGCTCTTGGTATCAGCAAAAGCAAATCGTATCAGATTATCAGAAATCTGAACAGAGAGCTTCGTGATATGGGATATATTACTGTATCGGGCAAATGTCCGCTGCAGTACTTCAAACAAAAATTTTATGGGTTTCAGATAAATAACGATGAGCAGTAATTAACAGAAACGGAAAGGCGGCGGTCTTATGTGAACGGAAACTTTTTTATACTTGAAAACAGTATTTTTAATTATGATTTAGATGTGTATGAGTTTAAAATTTATGCTTATCTTTGTATGCGGGCAGATATAAAAACAAAGAATTGTTTTCCGTCTGCCTGCAAAATTGCAGATGAATGTGCTATAAGCGAATCGAAAGTGCGCAGGGTAATAGCTTCGCTTGAGAAAAAAGGGTTTATTTCAAAAAGGGAACGCTTTTTGAAAAGCTCAAGGGGCAGAAATCATCAGACGAGCAATCTGTACCACATAGAGGAACTCCCTGTATGCGGTACAGGCATCTCTGTTCCGTCAGCCTGTAACCCCCTGTACATCAGATAGGGCAATTAACAAAACTCATATAATAAAATATATTTATCAAAAACCACAACAACAAGAAGGTGAGGCCGTGGATTCGGAAACAGAAAAATTCTATTATTATCTTGATGAGTGCTATTTTCATTCCGAAAGGGACAAGGAATATTTATCACAAACCGAGAAGAATTTGGCGAGAAAAGCGATGGAGCTTTTATGGAATAAGCCGGAAATAAAAATTGACGGAGTTACATATTCCAATACTGAAATACGGAAAAAACTCCTTGGAGAAATGATGCCTGAAATTTTAGACAGAGCGGTAGAAATTTATCGTACGGCTCAGAACGTGAAATATGAGTCGGCTTATCTGGCAACCTGTATTTTTGGCACACTCATAAATTATGACGCATATATAGAACGGCTGTTTAATCAGACGTTTTATAGTTAAAATCCAAAATCTGAAAAAGAAAGAGGTGAATAAACATAAAAAATAATTATCAGGTATTAACACTGACACCAAAGCAAAGCCGCAGTGTAAATAAACTCATTCGGCAGGAATGCTGTAATTATGATAACGGAAATTGTATTTTGCTTAATGACGGAGAGGTATGTGTGTGTCCGCAAGTTATTACATATTCGCATATTATCTGCAAATTGCTTAAAATAGCTGTGCTGCCTCTGAATAAGGGGTTGTATGCTGAAATTACAAAGCCTCAAAATCTTAAAAGATGTGCATACTGCGGCAAGACATTTGCAGGCAAAGCAAATAAAACAAAATACTGCGATAATTGCAGAGTTGTTGTCCGCAGAAAGAAAAAGGCTGAATACGAACGTAACAGACGGCTGAGAATGGGCAAATAAAGGCG
>CAJLFL010000215.1 GCA_905205855.1 uncultured Eubacteriales bacterium
TACAATTCCAACGTTTTATCAACCACATCGTCCCAGTTATATTTACTGCAAATATAATAACTTGCACCGTTTTTATACTTTTGCACTGTGTCGGGATTATCACAAAGCGACTGAAGTGTATTTTTCAAGGCATCTGCATTTCCCTGTTCAAAAACAACCGCCTTATCCTGCACAACCTCTGTACACTCGGGAATACTTGAAACCACACAGCAATTCCCGTAGCTCATAGCCTCAAGCAGACTTATCGGCATACCCTCAAGGTCACTCGGCAAAACGTAAATATACGCGTTGCTGTAAAGTTCTTCAAGCGTTTTCCCCTGAATAAATCCCGTAAAAATAATTCTGTCATCATCACCGGCCTCACGCTCGATTTCATTCATAAACTCCGTCGTATCGCTCGAACCGCCTGCAATCACAAGTTTTTTATCGGTTTTGGTGTTCTTAAATGCCTTTATCAAATATAAAATTCCTTTTTCCGGGACAATCCGCCCCAAAAACAGAATGTAGTTATCTTTTTCAAGTCCCCAGTTTTGCTTGATAATATCAGCGTCCTGCATCGGCATTTTATCAATTCCGTTGGGGATAAACCGCGTGTCACGGTTGTATTTATCCTTAAAATACTGCTGAACATTCTTTGAAAGAACGATAATTTCATCAGCGCATTTTGCGGCGACTTCTTCGCCGAACTGCAAATATTTTGTTGCAAAACCGCCCCATTTTGCTCTTTGCCAGTCAAGGCCGTGGATTGTTGCAACAACGCGTTTGCCGAACATTTTAGGAATCCACATCATGGCGCAGGGACCCTCAGCGTGAAAATGAACAACATCGTATTTCCCGAATGCCGCGCACACTGCCGCACAAAACGACGATGTCATCGCCGCAAGACCTTTAACATTGAGCGTAAACACTTTTCTAAGCTTGACGCCGTTGTAGTCTTTCACGTCAACCGTTCCGAACTCCTTGCCTGAAACGTGTGCACCGCTTCGGTTGTAAACTGTAACGCCGTGACCTTTTTCGTGCATTCGCGACGACAGCTCACCGACAACAATTTCAACTCCGCCTTCGCGCGACGGTATTCTTTTGTGTCCTAACATTGCTATTTTCATATACAAATTCTCCGTTAAAATTTAAACGTATCTTTAAGTCCAAGCCATTTTTGGTCTTTATCGCTCAAATTAAGCGGTGAGCCGTCTTTCAAAGCGTATCCGTCAGCCGACGCACTGCCGTTATATTCACCGACAAGCTTTGGCCACTCGATACCAATTTCCGGGTCATTCCACGCAAGACCTCCCTCATCACCCGGGTGATAGAAATCTGTGACTTTATAGCAAAATTCAGCGGTTTCGCTAAGCACCAAAAATCCATGCGCAAACCCTTCCGAAATGTAAAATTGTTTCTTATTTTCAGCAGTAAGCTCAACCCCGAACCATTTTCCGTATGTCTTGCTGTCCTTGCGCAAATCTACGGCAACATCAAACACACTGCCCTTTATAACTCTCACAAGTTTCCCCTGCGGAAACTGTTTTTGAAAATGAAGTCCGCGCAAAACACCTTTTGTTGACATACTTTGATTATCCTGCACAAAAACCATATCAAGCCCGGCATCATGCATATCATTCTGATTATACGTTTCCATAAAATATCCGCGGCTATCGCCGTGAACAGTCGGTTCTATTATATACAAACCCTCTATCGGAGCTTTTTCAACTTTAATCTGTCCCATCAGTATTCAATCTCCTTTAAATATCTGGCAAGTGCGTCTTTCCAGTCCGACAACGGTTCAAATCCGTTTGCCGCAAGTTTAGACTTGTCAAGACGGCTGTTAAACGGTCTTGCGGCTTTTGACAAGCCGTATTCTGCCGTTGTTACGGGAATTATTTTTGTGTCATAACCTGCCTGTCTGAAAATCTCACACGCAAAATCGTACCAGCTTATATATCCGCCTTCATTCGTGGCGTGATAATAACCGTATTTATCCGTTTCAACCATATCCGCAAGCAATCTTGCGAGGTCAAATGTATAGGTCGGCGTGCCTATTTGGTCATTCACCACACGCAATGTATCGTATTTTTTGCCGATATTCAGCATAGTTTTTATAAAGTTATTGCCGTTTTTTCCAAAAACCCACGCAATGCGGACAATAAAGTATTTATCAAGCGTTTCGAACACCGCAAGTTCACCTTTAAGTTTGCTATCGCCATATACATTAAGCGGTGCATAATCCTTGCAGTCTGCCTGCCACGGAGTATTTCCCTGACCATCGAAAACATAGTCTGTGCTTATGTAAAGCATTTTGCAGTCTATGTCACGGCAGGCTTTTGCAAGATTAGCCGTTCCGTTTTCGTTAATTGCAAATACTTTTTGCTTATTTTCCTCGTCTTCCGCCGCATCAACAGCGGTCCACGCCGCACAGTGAATCAGCGCATCAGGATTTATTTCCGCAACAGTTTTGCTGACCGCATCTCCATCTGTAATGTCAAGCGTCACAATCGGCAATTTTTCAGATACAGCTTTTCGTAATAATCCTGATATTCTCCGCTGATGATGTTCTTCCACCATTCCTGATTTTCAAGGTACCAGTTCACGGTTTTAACAATACCGTCGTCAAATTTTGTTTCGGGAAGCCAGCCGAGTTCGGTGTGAATTTTTGTCGGGTCAATCGCATACCGCAAATCGTGTCCCTTTCTGTCTGTCACATATGTGATAAGGCTTTCGGGTTTTCCCAAAAGTTCAAGTATTTTCTTAACAATATAGATATTTGTCTTTTCGTTATGTCCGCCGATATTGTAAACCTCACCTACTCTGCCCTTGTGTATTATAAGGTCAATCGCCTTGCAGTGATCCTCAACATAAAGCCAATCGCGGACGTTAAGTCCTTCGCCGTACACCGGGAGAGGCTTGTCCGCAAGCGCGTTTGCAATCATAAGCGGAATAAGCTTTTCCGGAAAATGATACGGGCCGTAATTGTTTGAACAGCGCGAAATTGTTACAGGCAACCCGTAGGTTCTGTTATACGCCTGAACAAGCAAATCTGCCGACGCCTTTGACGACGAATACGGACTTGACGTGTGTATCGGTGTTTCTTCGGTAAAGAACAAATCGGGTCTGTCAAGCGGCAAATCACCATATACCTCATCGGTCGAAACCTGGTGATAACGCTCAATTCCGTATTTTCTGCACGCGTCCATAAGCGTTGCGGTGCCCATTATATTTGTTTCAAGAAAAACTCCGGGATTTTCTATTGAACGGTCAACGTGCGATTCCGCCGCAAAGTTAACAACAATGTCGGGTTTTTCCTCTTCAAACAATCTGTAAACCGCCACGCGGTCACAAATATCACCTTTCACAAATCTGAA